>DNSH01000071.1 GCA_003499715.1 Candidatus Mesolinea sp.
AGCTGCCAATGCATCCACGCAGTTGACCATATTTAGTCAGGGTGACGAAGCTGGCACCATTTTGCTGCAGAGCTGGTGGCAGACTGGCAAGGTCAATTCTTGGCGGCTTCTGGCGGTGTGCGGCAGCGTAGACTGCATCCGCAGCAATGTCAAGGAGGATATTTTGTTCTTCACGGGTTAATGGCTGTGGCATAGGAATTGCACCAATCCTTTCGACCGTTCTTTTATGGGTCATTCTTAATTATAGTAAGGCTTAAGTTAAAAGTCTATTCTTAATCATAAACTAATCGAGATAAGGTAAGATTAAACTATGAGCAAAAGCATGAGCATGAGGGAAGAAACGCCTGATAATAAGGAAAAACGTCCCGTCATGGAGACGGTTACCGAAGAGAAAGTGAAAAAAGAGCGCAAGCCAATGCCTCCGCAGAGCCTAACTTGGCAAACTTTGCGCGTGATTTTAGCAGGCGCTGCTATCCTTGCTACACTTTTTACTATTTGGACGCCCGCCAGTTTGTTTTCGAGTAGCTTGCAGGAACGCTTAGCTGAAGCTTTAGCCCAAAGCAGCGCGGCTGACCAGACCCAGATGGCTGCCGGTTTGCTGCCCGAAGGCTTCCCAGTGGACAAGATTGGCATCGTGGTTGGGCACCGCGGGAACGATAGCGGGGCAGTGTGTGCCAGTGGTTTGACTGAGCTGGAAGTCAACAGCACCATAGCATCCTTTGTGCAGAAGAAGCTTACCGATTTAGGTTATGAGGTGGAGCTATTGGATGAGTTTGACCCGCGCTTAGTTGGCTATCAAGCTGTCTTGCTGCTCTCTATCCATGGGGATTCATGTGAGTATTATTCAGATTCTGCGACTGGCTTCAAGATTGCGGCTGCACTCTCAGAAACCAAAGCTGATAATGCCACCCGTTTAGTTGCTTGTATGGCTGATCGCTACCAAATAATTACGGGATTGCAATATAACTATCATACGGTGACAGTCGACATGACTTCTTATCATGCTTTTACTGAAATTGATCCACTAACCACTGCTGCGATTATCGAAACGGGCTTTTTGAACTTGGACCAAGAGATCCTGACCAAGAAACCCGAACTCATTGCGGATGGCATCGTGGCAGGGATTCAATGCTACCTCAACAATGAAGGTGTGAGCTCAACCCCCACGCCCACATCAGAGCCATAATCTATGCAAAACACCCCCACAAGCTTAGGAGACCAAATCGAACGAGCCAAACAAGCGATCTTGCAAGGCGACTTGCTGCACGCTAAGAGCATAGCTGAGAAAGTGCTTGCCGAGGATGCAAATAACATCGATGCTTTGCTGATTTTGGCGGGAGTTTCTGCTCCGGAGGAAAGTTTGGGCTACCTCACGCGCGTGCTGGATTTGGATCCCCAGAATGCAACCGCGCGGGAAGCAATGCATTGGGTCTCCCAGCAGCTGCGTGAAAGCAGAATTGCCCGCTGGCAGCCCGAAGCAGCGGCGCAGGTTGCTATGCCTGAAATTGACACCACCAACCTGACTCGGCATAAGCTAAATTTGCTCATCCCCTTGATCATCGTGGTTGTGTGCTTCTTGGTTATGCAGTTGCACACGATGGGGGCTTTCCTTTCCCCGGCTGCGCAAGCTGGCAAACAGTTTGACCGCTATGATCCTTCTGGCTTGGTCAAACCCAGTTTGACACCCACTAATACGCCTATACCCACGGTAACGCCAACCCCTACGCTCACACCCACGCCAACCCCAACCCAGACACAGACACCTACGCCAACCCCAACGTCTACGCATACACCCACAGAGGTCCCTCAGGTGACCGTGACGTATGTGGCTGAGGAGGAGAATCCCCCAGAAGATCCTCCTGATCCAAGTGGCACTAAGTGGATTGATGTAAACTTGAGCCAACAAATGCTTTATGCCTATGTGGATGATACGGTGGTGGCTTCCTTCTTGGTTTCCACAGGTTTACCGGATACACCTACCGTTACAGGAACATATTACGTATATGTAAAGTATCTTTATGCTGACATGACTGGCCCAGGTTATTATTTACCCGATGTGCCTTATACCATGTATTTTTATAATGATTATGGCATCCACGGAACCTACTGGCATAACAATTTTGGTCAACCCATGAGCCATGGCTGCATCAATATGGAAACGAGCGATGCTGAGTGGCTGTACTATTGGTCTTACGTTGGAATAATGGTATATATTCATTATTGATGAACTCCCCAAAATTAAGGCTGACGCGTCGAAACTTTTTGAAGCTTTGCAGTGTAGGAGTGTTATCGGCAGCTATACCCAGTTTTTCCTTTTCGAAAGCATTTGTAAATGAAAGTAAAATTAAGTTGGGACGTGTTGCCCAGGAGGGTTGGCCTGTATTTGCTGAACCCAACCAAAACGCACGGAGTTGCTATAGCCTGAAGTTCGACCAAATTATCCCCATATTAGAAACAATTAAGCAAACAGAGGAAGCTAACCAGGGCGAAACTTGGTATCGGCTAGCAGATGGGGAATATGTGCGCTCAGCTTTCATCCAAGTGGTAGAAAACCGACGTAACGTGAGCCAGGAACCAATCCCAGCTAATGGAAGCTTGGGAGAAATTACCGTGCCAGCGATTGATGTTTACCTTCAGCCTCGCGTGCAGAAAACTCGCCGGCGTTATTACTACGGCTCCACATTTTGGGTCAAAACGCGCGTAATGGATGAATTTGGCGTGCCTTGGTACGAACTGCCTGACGAAATCAACGGAATACCATATTTTGTCCGTGCTTATGCTGTGCACTTGATGAATCCTGAGGAAATCGCGCCACTTTCAGCAGAAGTGCCCCCTGAGCAGAAGCGCATCATAGTGGATTTGCGTGTTCAGCGTGCAATCGCTCTCGAAGCCAATCGTGAGGTATTCTCTACACTTATTTCGTCAGGACTTCCTGCAACATTTACACCCACAGGAAATTTTATGACCAACCGTAAACGCCCTTCGCGGCGTATGTATTTAGTTTCAGGAAACCCAAAGATGGATTATGATTTTCCTGGCGTTCCTTGGGTAAGTTATCTCACACTCAAAGGCATTGCCTTTCATGGATCCTATTGGCATGCTAATTGGGGCAAGCCCATGAGCCATGGCTGCATTGAAATTACCCCGGAGGATGCCAAGTGGATTTACCGTTGGACGACGCCAGTGGTTCCATTTGGAGTGCCTTATCACATTGAAGAAACTGGTACCCGTGTGGACGTCCTCAGCGGATACTAGATTCGTATATGGAAGTTAATCTTTTTTATATACAATGCGTGTAATATTTTATAAAACATAGAGTGGAAGGATTGTTTGTGATAAAAGCTGTTTTTGAAGGATTGGTTTACGACCCTAAGGGCGAACCTATAAAGGTCGCTTATGTTGGTTCAGAGCCGTGTTATGTTCTGAATGACGATGGATTTTTACGCTACATCCCCGCCGGAGATGTGGATTGGCAGGTGTGGGAGGCTTTAACATCGCAAATCATCGGGCATGAAGATATCCTCAGCAAGCAGGCAGCTAAGATGCTGGGTCAAGAAGATATTTTTACTGTGGCGATGTTGCGCAGCCAATTAGAAAATAAAGATGAGCAATTTAAGGTTATCCAAGAAAAAGGTTTGCCTGAGGAAGCGCGTCAATATTTGGGCATGATGGGATTTAAAATCACCATTGATATTCATGGCAAAGTGATCGAGGTAATTCAACCCCAAGTTTATGGCGATGAAGGCAATGAATAAAACATAAACGTCGGAGTCTGATAAAAATTAAAGCGAGAGAAACAAATGATGACCGGGGCAAATATTATCGATATTAGTGATGAGAGCTTCGATTACGAAGTTTTGAATTATTCATCTCACACACCGGTTATACTTGAATTTTGGGCACCGTGGTGTATCCCTTGCCGGGTGCAATCACCGTTGTTAGCTAAACTTGCGGAGGAAGCCGACGGAGCTTTTCGTTTAGCGCGTGTTAATGTGGATGAACAGCCAAAATTAGCTGAACGCCTCAAAGTCAAGTCGGTACCGGCAGTCAAAGCCGTTGTGGATGGTCGTATCGTATCTGAGTTTACAGGGGTACTGTCCGAACCCAACTTGCGCAACTTTATTCGTCGCATTATGCCTGAAACTGGGGACCTGCTCTTGGAGAAAGGAAAAAGTTTGATGCTTCTGGGTGATCTTGATGGTGCAGAAGATGCCCTGCGGCAATATTTGGGTAACAACCCTGATAGCCCTGCTGGTTTGTTGGCGCTCGTACGGCTGCTGCTCCTTGAGGGACGCGCCCGGGAAGCTAAAAGGATTTTGACAAACTTCCCAGCCAGTTATGAGTTCAATACCGCCCAGCTCCTCAAGCCTGTGGCAGATGCCTACCTTTGGTTGGAGAAGCAACAAGACCCGCCTAAGGATGCGCTTGAGGCGGCGTATCGCAATAGCTTACGCTTGGCCAAACAAGGCAAGATTCAGTTAGCCCTAGACGGTTTCTTGGATATTTTGCGCCGGGATAAACACTACCGGGATGATGAAGTACGCGAGGTTTACTTGGGCTTGCTAGAGGTCCTGGGCGAGCATCACCCGGATGTGCGTCAGTATCGTGCCGATCTTTCCAATGTGTTGTTTTAGGGGAAGATTTAGTTAAGATAGCAATGAGTTGCTGAAGGATTAATTGCTCATCCCTGCTGCAGAATTGCCACGGGTTCCACGTGGTGTGTCTGCGGGAACATATCAAAGAGGTGCACAGTCTCCGGTTCATATCCAACGGTGTTACTTTTTCTACACTCTAACATCATCAGTTACGAATTACCATTTTCAACGAGAGGTTTCCAGGGATCATCACAATGGGAGCCTATAAACTAATGAGCGATAAAATCTTTATAACTTGTGATTAAGTCCATCTGGAATGTTTGGAATTAATGCTTATGGGGTGATGCTTACGATATTGCTTCCCCTAACAATTTAAGAATGAATTTGATATTCCTGCAACCTTTCTTCAGAGTACTCTTCATTTAGTTTTTCTTCTGGATCTTCTTCTTTAGCACTCTTCAATATTGAGAACGGGAAGGACTTATTAAGAATGATAAAGAAGATAAATCCAATAATAAGTTCGAATAATGTAGTGTAAATTCGAACCAAAAGAGCAATTACTGTCGCCAGTGGGGTTGGAACAATAGAGGACAACATCGCAAGTAAGGTAATATCAGATGCGCCCATACTACTCGGCAATAAGTATGTCAACATACCGGCCGCTCCAGAGAGAGCCCGGGCGCCAAGCACGAATAAGAGCAAATCAAATCCGATCGGAGTAAATATTCTGATAGTGAAAAAGATCATTAATCCACCGGTTAATACCAACGCTATTCGCAAAAAAAGCCACCCAAATACCTGTCCGGTCCGCACAGGTTGGGCGAGTGGGTGCTTTAGTCTAACCATGATTTTCCCCAGGTTTGTCGGCTGCAAAATATATAAACCAAGGATTACGACGATTCCCAGAGGGATTAACAAGGTTTTCGATAAATTAATGCCTAGAGGGATAAAGATGGCAGCTAACAAGGCATCCGCTATAAAACTGATAATGAATTCGATGCCGCTGGCAGAAGCTGTATTGATTGATGGGACCCCTAAATGTTTATAGAGGAGCATTCTTCCGCCAACATACCAAATTGTTCCAGGTAGACGCCTTGAAACCATTGAGACAAGATAAATCTTCGCATGCATCCATAACGAAATCGCGCTATCAAAAGCATGCATAATGACTGACCAATTAAGTACAGCGAGGAATAAGGCAATTAAGTAGATGATAGTGATAATAATGAACTGTGAATAATTAGCATTAACTAAGTAAAGCAGAAGCTGTTGGCGAGATTTCCAGACCGTGTATGCTAAGAATGCAAACAAAACAGCCCAGGCAATATATAACAATACTTTTATCACCCGGCTATGGCGGGCGTAGAATGTCTTTATTTTTTCTGAAAATGAGGACATGTTTATTTTTTTTTCGAAGAGCGTTGGCAAAAATACACAAAGCAGTTTGAGAGGTTAAAAGGTATTGCCCACGCAAAAGCCCATCGAAGTAAACGAGATGGACGTTTTAGATGAGAAAGCCAGTCTTGCTTGGTTCTGGGAAGAAAATGTTCATATCTGATCGTATTAATAACCTCTAATCCATTAGCCTCCAATAATTCTCGCCAACCTTCGCGCGTGTTATATCGCTGAATTGGCTGACCATCATCAAAGACCTTTCCAGTTCTACGAACATGTTGAATATTTCCTGCGATTGAGAAACCATTAGGGAGCAAGATTAAGGCGGTACCGTCGGCTTTTAAAAGTCTTGCAACTTCTTGAATTCCTTTAGAAGGGTTTTGATAATGTTCCAGGTTTCCGATATGTGTTATATAATCAGCACACTCTTCTTTCAGAGCAATCTCTTCGCCATCACTAACAATTATGTTTAAATCCGAGTAAATTTGTTGAGCAGATTTGATTGCACTTAGTGAAAAGTCCAAACCGATTACATAAAGGCCTTTATTCTTAGCAAATGCCGCGAGTTTTCCTCTCCCACATGATATGTCAATCAGCACTTTGCCTGGTAATGGATTCAATTTTTCCAGCAACCACAAGTAGTAAGAATCTGAAAGGTCGATACCCCCAATGGCGTAAAGACTGTCATAGGCAGATTGGGACTTGGACGAATCTATAATGGTGTTATGACGTATCTCTATCATCTTGAACTGAGATGTGATTATATACCAAAATAAAAAAACGCCCCAAGTCTACATTGGGGCGTTTTTTAGAACTTAGATTTTACTGATTGAAAGCGTCGTAAGCTGAAGTTACATCACGCTGATAGTTTGCAGGGAGTCCTTCACGGCTTTGATTGACAACTGCCAATATTGCTTTGCCCGTGTTTTCAGTACACACTGCGCTACCAATCCAGCGAGTATTACTAGGACTAAAGCCGACTTGCTGGCTGAAGACAAGGACCGCAGCTCCACTCTTCGTAGTATTGGGAATGTCGGCGAACCCTTCACTTGGCTTCCAATCACAAGTGACATTAATATTGGTTCCATCTACTGAAGCGACGCTAAATGCGGTGAACGTCTTGGTAGTAGAGCCGTTCTTGCTCATGATCAGAGGCATCACCACTGTATCGGTTGCTGCATCAGGATTGAAACCTTCGTATAAGTTGGAATTCTTCTTGGCAGGACGGGTCTGGTTTACTACACATGCGATTTTAGCAGAGCCGCTGACGGTAACGGTTGCACCACCAATCCATTTCGTTGTACCTAGATAATCCAAAACCTTGACAGCAATTCCATTTTCGGGAACATTCTCGAAGACATCAGCTGGACGGGCAGGGAAGCCTTCAGATGGGGTATAGGACATTGTGATGGTAGCAGCTCCAGGCCCCAGATTTTGGCAGCTCGTGCCGGTACGGTTGCCATTATTGTTTTCCATAATTAATGGCAGGATAGAAACAGAGCTTCCAGAGCCAAATGCGTTATAGACGCCATTGGTTGGAGAGGCAGGAACCGTTGCGTTGACATTGCTTGCTACACCAGCCAATGTGCCTGTTGAAGCGGTTACCTTGATTGATCCTAACCAGGGGTTTGCGCCATTGTAGTCTGCCATGTTATAAGTAGCAGCAGCACCCGGTTCAAGTGATCCGGAAACATTAGGGATATCGGCATAGCCACCATCTGGTACCGGAACAAAATCGATAACGTAGTTAGCAGTAACATCACTCGTATTCTGGATGCTGAAAACTGAAACGTTATTTCGCTTATCAATCAGGGGGAAGAAGAGCGTTGTTCCTCCAGTAGCTATGCCGGTATAAGTGCCAAGAGCGCGGTTGGTTGCAGCGATTGTCAGGTTGCTGATGATAGCGATTTGTTTATCGGAACTCACGACAACCGATCCCCTAAAGCCAGCGTTTGGGTGAATGGGAAGGTAAGTGTTGGAAGATCCCGGTTGCACAGTATCAGCAACTGGATTGGTGTAAGGGGAAGGTAGGGTTGCGAGGCTGCCATCAGGGTTGTAGTAAGTAATTGAAATATGAGCAACTTCCAATGGGTCGAGATTCTGAATCTGGATAGAAGATTCATAAGCAGGTATGGTAGCTGCTTTAACTTCCGTTATGTGACCAAGAGACCCAAGGAGAAATACGACTAACAGCAAAATGGAAAAAATTTTTTTCATGATTTATGCTCCTTTTGAACTAAGTTACGATTATTGTAGATTATTGCTAAACTGCAGGCAATAACACTTAATAACTAATTTAGACTTAAGGGGTAATACTTGGGTAGTAAATAAAGTAATAAAGAATCCTGCCTGCACTGTTTGTTAACCAGACCTCATCCAATACCTCTGTGAGAATAGGTTTGTCAAGCCATCGCTGCTCAGCTGGATAGCTTTCCAGATTAGCACCGTTGTATAAAATAAATGATTCACCTGGTTCGAGTACTAAATTGCTTGGAAAAATCTTTCTAACGTCTAATTTCGGAGAATAGATCATATAATTACTGATATCCTGGGTCTCAGAGCTGATATTCGTAAGATAGATACTTTCCACATCGTTTTCGTGGCGAACTTCGGACACAATGATGCTGGTAAGGCTCGGATCTGGTGTCATGGTAACAAATCCTGGAACCATATATGGCGGCACTTGAGTCTCTTGCTCAGCTGAGAAAGGGTATGTTGAGGACTCAAGAGAATAATCCGGGACTGGGTATGCAGTCTTCTCAAGTGAAGGCAATACAGCCGAAGGAGTACTTCCAGAATCTGGTGTCGATTGTTGTGCACAACTTGAAAGAAGAGAAAGCAAAATAAATACTATTGCAAATCTACTGATGTTTTTCATAAAAGCTCCTTATCTTCATAGCGTGGTTTTTGACATAAATATATACAGGATGCATTAATCCCAAGCCACCGAATAGGTCTGATTATTATCCCTGCAATGATCCGTCCAAATGGTTTATGCGTGACACTTATTATAAACTCACTTACTTTAAGCCAACCAAGCTTTTTCATCCAATGCCCAAAGCTGACGAAAAAGGATGAATAATCACTGCCTGTTTGGATTATGTTTATCTCTGAAAGTCCCATTTCCTTCAACTTGTTTACAAGGACTGATTTGGGGAAACCGAATAAATGCTGAGGTGCCTCATATCCTATCCAATTTTCTTTAAACATTAAAGCTTCTTTTCCTGAAGGGTCAGGAGACTTAATTACTAAAATTCCTCCTGGTTTAAGCAGTGTAAAACATATGTTAAGTACTTTGGCTGGGTTTGCCATGTGTTCCAACACATCCCAGAGTGTGATTACGTCAAAATAATCATGTTCAAGGTTGGCAGCTTCCAATTCATCTTCAATGATAATTAACCCCTTAGCCCTGGCTACGGCAGCAGCTTCGGGAACGATCTCCAATCCTATAACACTCCAATCGGTCATGACCTGGAATTTATAAAGAAAGTCCCCTGTCGCACAACCCACATCCAAAAGTGTGCCTTTTTGCACCATTGCGTTCCTTAAAATTAATTTCACCCGGTTTCGTAATCCATATCCACGGAGAAACTCAGTAATTTTTGAATCTTTATGGAGATACGCATGATACTCTTTTGGATAATGGGTAGATAATTCCTCCCAATTTGGTTGGGGGTCAATGAATAACAGGCCGCAATGATCGCACTTCACTAAGTTCCATGAACCAGGGAGTCCTAGTCTGAGATCTGTAAGCGTGAGAAAATGAGTTGCTTGCTGACAACCACAAAAGTTACAAGGATTTGTCAACCAAACGCTCATTTTGAAACTTCTTGCATCCACTTGAGAAAGATGAATATCAACCAGAGTTCCCACTGCCAATCTCTCCATCCTGTGGATTGATCGGATAACATTTTTTCAATCTCCTCAGTGTTAAACCAGATATTATTCTTCAATAGGTCCATGAATTCAGCCTTAAAAACACCCATAAGCCAGCGCCCTATAGGTGGGGAGAAAGTTGCTTTCTTTCGATTCGTACATTCTTTTGGGAGTATTTTTGAAGCAGCAGACCTTAGAACGAGCTTGGGCTCATTACGGGAAAATTTATATACTGTCGGAAGACCCAAAGAGAATTCCACCAATTCAGGAGTCATAAAAGGCATGTGATATTTGATTCCGGACGCATATTGTAAGGTAACAATTTTTTGGGTTGCATGCGTGGGCATAGTACCCTTGATACTTACATAAGTTGATTTGAAAAAGTCATCATAATCAATGGGCACCTCATCCCTGATTCCGAGTAGGATTTGGTCAGCAAGGCGCCCATCAGGGTTCAAAGTAGGAGCTATTAACCGCTCTACCGCTTCTTGGGTCATGAACCTAGACCAATAAACCTTTTGTTCATATTCTGGCAGCTCAACACCATAGCTAAACTTTTGCATTTTTCGCACTTGATCTGTGAAAGCTGATTTTCTCGAGGAGGGCAACAGGTTTAGCGCTGGGCGAATTACATTGGTACGCAGGAACTTAGGTATTTTAAGATATTGCCTTGCATATCTTTCAGCGCTGAATTTTTGCATGCCACCAAATATGTTATCAGCCCCCGTCCCATCGATGATTGAAGATACCTTTTCTTGGGCAGACAGGGTCATTAACAATTGTGGCAGAATCGTTGCGTCCCCCAGAGGTTCAGGAAGGCTTTTCATCGCAAGATCAAGAATTTGTGAAATGTCCTGATCAGAAAATTTGTAGACATCTATCGGAAGACCCATCAGTCGCGCGTTTTCTAAAGCAGCTTGCGTCTCATCGTATCTTGTTGGAGGATCATAGCCAACTGTGAATGCATGAGTTTTTATACCTGCTTCTAGCATTAATTTAGCGATTAAAGCAGAATCCACACCGCTGCTCAATGAAAGTCCGAGAGGTTCTTGGTTCTTAGATGCGATGCTAAGTAAGCTACTTTCGAGTAGGCGGCACAATTCAATTTGCGCGTCTTCAAATGAACCCTGAAATGGGATAGTGCGATCCAGGATAGGCCAATATCCTTCGCTCTTTTTGCTGTCTTTTGTAAAGGTCAAGAGTTCTGATGGCTTGAGCACTGAAATACCCTGAAATACTGTGTATGGTGCCGGTATACCCTTTAGTGAGAATAAGATGGACAACCCTTCGGATGAAACAATGAGGTTACCTAGCTTCCTGGCGACAAGATGGGCATGTGATGAGATGACAATTCTTCCTTGTCCATTTCCGTAGTAAACCTTCATCATCCCAATGGGATCTGTGGCGAAAAACAGCTGTCTTTTTTTATCGTTCCAAACTAGAATTCCAAAATCACCCTCAAGTTTTACCAGGTATGATCGCAGATTACCACCCTGCGATAATTCTACAGCCATTTCGTAAGCCAAATCCCGATCAACTTCTTGTTGCGACTTGTGTCGGGCTGATCCCCATAGAAAGACCGTCCAATCTGATACTCTCTGTATGTTCACCAATGGAGATGAAGACTTCCAATATAAATTAGCTCCTGGGAGCGCCATCGAATCACACCCTGGAACAGTGAAATCCTCATTGAGGGCATTTTCGAAGTTAAACTCTGCTAGAAAGAAATCCATTTCTGCTGCCAATTCCATTCTGTATCAGTGAGAGGCGGAACAGGTTGCTTTATACCATCCCGAGTGCCTTTAACATACGGACTGATCTGTGATTTCTTGCCAGTAACCAGGTATATAAAGACCGTCCTCATTGATCCGAGCAAGAGGGCTAAAAACGTCAATGCTGGATGAGGTCCGTGGCGGTAGCGGCGATAAAACCAAAAACGGTTACGTGCTCTCAGGTAAACCATTTTGCTAGGAACCAATTTAGAGCTCAGCGATGCTTTGTGACGGATAACAGTTGAACCAACGCGAACATTCTTCCAACCTTTATCCCGCATTCGCCGGCAAAGGTCCGCATCTTCGTAGTACATAAAAAAAGAAGTGTCGAATAAACCAACCTGCTTCAGGCTCTGCGTGCGAATTAACCATGCGCAACCGAAAAGATAGTCAAATTCCATTGTTTTTGAATACACCGGTCGATCATAAGCTTTCCTTCCGATCCGTACCGGTAATGGAAGCCAGGAGTAAATTCGATCGCCCAAGCTGAAGATTCTTTCCGGATGATCATGATAGATGATCTTCGGTGCGGCAATTGCAATTTGCCCATCAGATTGCATAATCTTTACTAACTTGCCTAGGGTTTCCGACGGGACTAAGGTGTCATTGTTGAGTATTAGGAAGAAATCTGGGTCGAGTACAGACCCTGCCCGTATCCCATCGTTGAGCGCAGCAGCATAACCGCCGTTCTCATTTCTCTCGATGAGTTGAGTTTGCGGAAACTGGTTTTCAACGCAGGCAACAGAATCGTCCGTTGAGTTGTTATCGACTACGATTACATGCATACGTGGATAGTCAGTCTCATACAAAGATTCGAGGCATTCGAGCAAGTCTTTGCGCAAATTCCAGTTGGCGATCACAACCACAACGAGAGGCATCCCCTTATCCATGTTAAAGATTATAATCTCAGACGAATATACTACCAAATCTCAATGGAAATGGGTAAGTGAGTAAGTTGATGCTAAGGTCAATATTCATATCTGGTAGAGAAGTAAACTACCCTCGAAATGAACTGATGATATCTGCGATTCAGAATATCAGCCAGGCTACTATCTTTGGTTCCCACAATGCAAAAATATACAAGGGCGGAATTCTTGCGATTCTCTGGCAAAGCTTCATTGGATTCCTGCAATTGATTCCGAGGATGATCAGAAAAGATTTTGATTTTGTTTTCGTGGGTTTCTTTGGGCAACTGCTCACACGGATGATCGCCCTATTTGTCAAAAAGCCGATCGTTTTGGACATGTTTGTGTCAGCTTTTGATACCCTGGTTGAGGATCGTAATATCACAGATAATAACTCGTTGCTTTCCAGATATTTGTTCACCCTGGACAAGCAGAGTGGAAAACGAGCCACCCTAATTTTTGTAGATACACATGCCCAGGCTGAATACTATCATGATACATTTGGTATCTCGGTCGATAAGATGAAGAGAGTGTTTGTTGGTTGCGATGAGGTTTTATTTCACCCTCTGCCTGAAAAACCAGAGAGTTGCACTGTGCTTTATTATTGTTCATACTTACCTTTACACGGCGTGGATGTGGTAGTAGAGGCAGCTGAACTTCTCCAGGCTGACACTTCGATCAGGTTCAAGATAATTGGCAGGGGAATTGAGTTTGGAAAAATTCAGAAATTAATTCAGGAAAGGCAAATTAGTAATATCGAACTAGCTGCGCCTGTTCCTGTAGAACAACTTCCATTTGAAATCCAAAATTCAATTATTTGCCTAGGGGGGCATTTTGGAGCCAGCAGTAAAGCCTGCAGGGTCATCCCAGGCAAGGTTTTCCAGATGATCGCTATGGGGAAACCAGTAATTGTCGGGGATAATGCCGCAAATCGTGAACTATTGACCCATGAGGTCGATTCCTGGTTCTGTGAAATGAATAATCCAGAAGCGCTCGCGAATGCGGTAAGCGTGCTTTATCATAACAAGGCACTGAGAAACCAGATAGCAGGGGGAGCGCTGAAAACATACCAAAGGGAAGCAAAGAGCCAATTATTGAAATCAATCGTCCAGAATAGCATTATTGATGCATTGGATTTTTACGAATAGGTTATTAATTCTCAAGGATTTCCTGATACAAGCTCCGTGTGCATTCCATCATCTTATCCACACTAAAATTGTTTAGCGTAGAAAATGCACTCTGGATAAATCTTTCGCGCAATTGCGCATCTGACAACAACTGATTAATCGCGTCTGTGATGGAGGATGGGGATTCAACAGGAACGAGCAGCCCATTGGTGCCGTCATGGATGATCTCAGGAATTCCTCCAACATTTGTTCCAATGACAGGTACACCTGCAGCCATAGCTTCTAAAAAGGTTACTCCAAACGCCTCAGTTAGAGAGGGCATTACGAAAACTGACGCTCGTTGATAGTAACTTAATAAACTCTCTTGGGATTGCCAACCCGCGAATTCGAAATTGCGATCAACATTGAGATCATAGCAAAGTCTCTTCAAGCGGTCTGTTGATTTATCTTCACCGATGATGATGAATCTAGCCTGAGGATGCTGCTTAATCACTCCAGGCGCAGCCTTGATTAAATCAGGTACACCTTTCCGATACATGTTGCTTCCAACAAATAGAATAATCGGATGATCTAAATCAGGAGGTGATACTTTTCGTCTATTATCTATTTCGTGGTACCTCTCAATATCAACGCTTTTATAGCAGAGACGGACTTTAGGGGCTGTTTTGGGATAGGTTTTAATAATTGTGTTTGCAGTATATTGACTATTAGCAACCAAGAGCTTTAAGCGATGCAGCTTGCGAGATTCGAGATAATGAACAGCGCTGTAATACAGCCAACGTAACAACCAATCAGGATAATTCCTCTTATATTCAAGTGGCGTCTTGAGTTCGGCAGAATAGGTGTCATTGACATGGCCGATCATTGAGGCATGCGGCGTACAGAAAAAGGATTCGCGAGCATCTGTAAAATGGACAAGGTCAAATCTAGATTGTGATTCCAATCTCTGTAAAGCAGTGTTAAATGAGAAGCTCAGTGATATCCACCTTGCTTGGTTTTGATTGAACCGAGGTTTTTTAACAGTTGTGATACTCAGCTGAGGAGAGATGAGTTGGGGAGCCTGATCCTCAGGTAGTACTAAAGTTACCTTATGCCCATCATTCAGTAAAGCATTAGTAAGGTTATTTGCATGCAACCCAACGCCGCTAAAAATATTTTTATACTGTTGGGTTACAACACAAATATTCACAAACTACTCCGAAGGTATGCCATTAGTCACAAATCTTATAGATTTTGACACCACCATCCTGATAGACTATTTGGGTGTTTTTGGTTTTTTCTATTGCTGGAATATTAAACTTGCTCCCGTCAAATGGATCTTTTGCGCCATCGTAAATATAGTCGACTCCGAGTTCGCAGAGAGCGTCAATATCAGGAGAAGATGAATATAGGCTCATCACAACTTCCGATTCAATCATTACTTCTTCGTAGCCAGGACCCAAACTCGAAATCATCGTCCCGGTAGTAGTTTTCCGATCGGCATAGTAAGGGATGAAATAACCCGCATCCGATCCATGTGGGGAATCAGGCAGCCAATAATATGTATGAACAGCAAAAACAGAATCTTTTGGTGTATTTTGCTTAATCCATTTCATGGCTTTTTCATCTGAAGCTGTCATAAACTGGCGGTAAGTTTGGACATCTTCAATTCGGTAAAAGGCACCAACAACGCCTATGAACAGAAGCAACCATAAAAACTGTGTTTCTGTCTTTTCACGCGAATTCGTTGAAAAAAGTTGTAAAAGATCTTCCGCCAGAATTCCAACAATCACGCCTATAGGTAAATAGAGCATGATCATCATACCTGTCATATTTGTAAAAGCCAAGAGTGGAATATTCAGACGATAAAGCATTCCCTCCGTAAATAATAGGATTATCCAGATGGTCATGATGATTATGACAATCCTGTTTTTTCTGAACAAACCAACCAACATGCCTAAGAGAGTCAGACCGACCAGCCACTTGCTCGCCCCAAGCCCGTAGAGTGAACTGAATTTAAAATGGAAATACTTATTATCCACAAGGTTATCTTCGGTCTCAAGTTCAGACGATTGCGCTGGTGTGGATCTTCGATCTACGTAGAAATTCATTGCGGGAACTAATGCAGGAAGAATCAAAACGATACTAACAATCCCAATGGCAGCGATGCTGAGCAAGGTCCTCACCCAATGTTCTTTTTTCTTAATGGCTAGAGTCAGCTCGTACACGCAAATCACAGCTATCAGTGGAAGCAAAAAGGCAGCGGCTCTGAAATGTATCAAGAATACTCCGGCAATGAGCATTGCGGATACCCCGGTTAGAGCCAATGCAAGTGAGCGATTTTTCTTCCAATCCCCTTTCCATATCCGGATCGTTTCCCAGGTAGCAAAAGCGGCGATTAATAATATGGATTGGGATGAGCCTTGAGTAAACCTTCCCCAACTGAAGTAAAGTGCTGGTTGAAAACTTAACAAACCAACCACTAGCATACCTGTTAACCCCGCTAAAGGAGAAACTCGCTTATACAAAAAAATCATTACACCAAGACCACAAATACCATTCAATGTCTGTGTCATCCACAAAAGTGCTTGATGGGCGGGAATTTTTGCAAGCACTTGCAGGCTGCCAGTGAGTGCATATAAGCCCAGATGGTATTGATCCAGGTTTGTGGGGGCGTAAGGTTGAAGATCAAAGGGTAGCTTCCCGGTTGTGGCAACTAAATCGGTGAGTAGCATATGGTGGAGCGAATCAGTCCATGCAGGGTATGGGTAATTATGTGCCAACCAAAAACGAGTTAATAATGTCACTGCTAGGACGAACAGAAAGGGTCCTCCGTACTTACCAAATTTAAACTGCTCCCGCCAATTATTTCGAAGTAACCAAGCAGTGAAGACAAATAAACTTGCTAAAAGCAAAAACAGCTTGTTTTGGCCTATCCGCAAAGTCGGAAAAATTGCTCTTGTTAGATAATAAAGAATGGGATAGAAGGCGATGCTTAGCCCAACCGCAAAAATCCATCGTTCAATTACTTCGAATCGGCGCCAGAGATTTGTGGCGGCCAAAATTGCCCAGCCAGGGATAACTAACATAAGAAAGATGGTGAACAATATACGTACTTCAACCCAATCCATAGGAACCCTTACTTCAGCGAGGAATGATTAAAAAGTATACCATTTACGGTGTGTTATCTGTTTCGCTGATTAAGTAAATATAGACACCCCCAATGTTCGTCAGTTGGCGGACTCCCTCACATGATATCAAGGCACTCGGTTGCAAGCCACCTATGCCCTTCTTTATATAAATGTAATTAAGTTTGGCATCGTTTACTAGAGACCAAAAATCATCACCACAATCTGTAATCAAGCTTGCCCTGCGTCCTAAATTCACTGTATTCTGAATAAAATCCTCATCTGCACTCATTGGATAGAAAATGGTTGGAACAATACTCCATCTGCCAGTACTTGGCAAAATCCACCCTCCTCCATCAACACCACGATAATTATTTGGGCTCCATCCGACAGTATTGATAAAAAACCGTGCATCTTCAGGCGTATGCGCTTCAATCCAATCAAGAGCCATCTGATCAGTTTTAGTTGCCAGCACTGTTTCCGGATTTACAGCACTAAGATTTAGAGATGCCCCAAAAACGGATATCAATACGCCTATCAACGGGATTATTAACGTTGAGATCCTCTTATTATTAATTAATTTCTCCGATGCTAGGACAATTGTGAAAGCTGAAGTGATTGTGATGGGAATAAACGCGACCAACGCATAATAATCATATCTGAAATTCAATAGGCGAAGTCCTGTTGGAAGGGATAAGAAAAGGACGATTACAACCCAACCAAAGAGGTAAAACCTCTTTGGTTTGAAAGAAAACCACAATAACCCAACAATACCAAGACCAATTAAGATATAACCACTGATCGGACCAACCAAATAGGAAAGATATTCCCATGACCCTTCCAGAGCTCCGGACTCCATCATACGAAGCACTGGCCTGGAAGTCGCATTTGAGTAGACAACAATTCGATAATACCAACGTGATGTAAGGACCAGACCTATGAAAGTTGAAATCGCAATACTAGCAATCGGTTTCCAGTCTATTGATTTAAACCTGATTGATTCTATGAGCCATTGCAAGCCAACCAGTGCAAGGAAGAGCGCCAATAAAAATGCCGCAAAGTAATGGCTGAGCAGGGTGCCGGCGGTAAGGAGGGTCAAACCCGTTATTTGCCACCAGTGTTCATGGCGTTCCTTTACCTGCATTACCTCCGCCATTGCCACTGGCAATATCGTTACGCCCATTAAGAGAGTATAACGGCCCCAAGTCAGGTAGTAACCCGGCATTTTGGTCGCGAAGGTGACAAAAAACGCTGACAGCAGCCCAATTCGCCAATTTTTGCTCATCGCTTTAGCCAGCGCATAAACTGAGATGCCAACGCAGGCATTTATCACTTGCCCCAGCATCAAAACAGCCTGTTCTGGGGCTAAACCGCTCAATACTGAGAAAAATGCAGTAACCGCATGGAATGCAAAGTGATAGTAAAAAGGTCCAGGCAGATAAGGTTCGAGCGTGCTTGGCAAGCCGCCATTTTCAATGATCTTGCGGATGATCAATACATGGTGTTGAGAGTCGACCCAATTGGGGAAGACCAGTTCCCTTGCTTGCCAAATTCGCCAGGTCGTAAAAATAGCCAGCACAAACAAGGCGATTAACCAAGTCTTGTTGAATGCGGTTTTCCAACTGTGTATCAAGCCGGTCAATACCAGCCCAATGAATGAGCTTAGCAATAATCCGATAGCCAGTGGGGTGATTTTGAGCCTGACCGTATAAAAGGCTAGAGCCGCGAGAGTGATTACACTTGCGCTCACCGCAAATATGCGCGCCAGAGCCTCGCCGCCATCTTGTTTATGATCTCCCAGCCAAAGCCACCAGGCTAAACCGGGCAGACACAGCGCCACAAAAGCTAGTGCTATTCGCATAGCCTTACCCCCATCTGACTCGGCAATTCGGCTAGCAGCTCCGCTACTGTTTTCTTCAAAATTGGGTGAATGTATTCGGGAGCAATCTCGTTCAATGGGACTAAAACAAAAGCCCTTTCTGGGAGCATGGGGTGAGGGATTTGTAGACGACTTGTAGTTATTACCAAATCATCATAAAAAAGGATGTCGATGTCGATCAAGCGGGGTCCATAGCGAAAGTTTTCGACTCGTCCCAACTTTAGCTCGGTTTTCTTGAGAAAATTCAATAGACGCAGGGGACTCAAATCGGTTTCAACCTGGATAACCTGGTTGAGAAAATCAGGCTGCTCAGTGTAGCCCCAGGCTGTTGTCTCGTAGAGTGAAGATTGCTTCGAGATACTCATTTTCAGCGAGATTGCTTCAATGGCTTTGCTAATGTTTTGTTTACGGTCGCCCAGATTGGTCCCAAGCCCTAAGTAGGCAATGCTCATCTGGTCTCACTCTTTACAATGTCGATTAGATCCGCCAGAAGCCCGAATGCGGTTGTATTAGGGCTGGGATCAGTCTCTAAAATGCCCAATCCTGGGAGTACATCCAGTGCAAAGTTCACATAAGAAGAAGTCCCATCAACGGTATAAAGCGGGGAGTTAGGCCCTACCATTTCAGGTTTAACGCTAACGTGAAAGTGCCCATCTTGCCAGCCTCCCTGACAAACTAACTTCCAGCGTTTCCCTTGGGATTCCGCCGATGCAATCATTTCAGGTGTAATCCCACGGATACCGGTCGGTTTTACATCCATGGGGGTGAGGTTTTGACCCATTAGAACGTTCGAAAGGACAGCTACTTTGATAGCAGCGTCCCATCCGTCAACATCATTACTAGGATCGGTCTCAGTGATGCCAATCGAAACACCATAAGCAACTGCCTGCTCGAGAGTTTCTCCTCCACGCATGCGGTCGAGGAGCAAGTTAGTACAAGAATTAAGAATCCCATAAAAGCCATGCAGCTTCGCCCCTGCGAGCGGACCCCGGAAAAGCGAGAAAATTGGAGCACCATCCATTACGGTGGATTCAAACCGAAAGAGGCGCCCATGTTCCTTGGTCAGCTCGGTCAGTTCCCGAAAACCGTAAACCACCGGACCTTTGTTGGCGGTGATGAGGTGAAGTCCTCGTATTGCTGCAGCCCGCAGATAATCTAGCGCGGGTAATCCAGAGCGAGGGTTTACGGGCGTGGTTTCGACTAAAACTTGGGCTGGGGCTTGCCGAATGAAATCAAACATATCCCCTTTGAAAGCCATCTTATCCAAAACAGACAGTTCTAACGGCTCTTCGCTGTCCAGGAGGTTGAGTAAGTATTGATCATCGACACCGCTTGGGTCAAGGCAAACCCCATGGCTTCCGGTTGCGATTGCTGTAATGCGTGGGTTAAATCCAAAATGTTCTTGTAACTCCTGCTTTTTTGCGGTCAGTAAGCGGGCAAAAGCTTTACCGACATTCCCAAATCCAAGGAGTGCTAAATCGATTGTCTTCATAATGACTTCCTATTGTTTATTTCAATGGCTAATTATAGCAACGAATTATTGGTGAAAACCAATACAGGATAAAGCCGAAGAACATTAATTGAAAACATAAGCTTAGTAGATTAACTTTTGTTGCAAACCACTCAACCATCCAGCTACGGATATAGAAATTCAATCCTATGCAAGCGATGTTTTTTTGCTTTCGCTAGCACCCAAAGCAAATGAAACCTCATCTTGGCTTAGCTTAGCACCAAACCTAACCGATTAGCTCTACCTCCTGGAGGTGGCAGCAATTCGTGTGAAGGGCTACTTTTTATTACAAAATCTAATAAGGACAAGCCAAACTAATGAAGCTATACAACCCTCAGACAACCAAGTACCCCCCGACTCATAAGTTTAATTTGGATCATGTTTACTGAAAATAAATCGTCTCGGAATTACTTGCTCTCAAGCACATCCGGCCTTTTTGAAGTAGAAGGTATTTCTTCTACTTGTTTTTCTGCTTCTGATTTTAATTTCGCAATATCTTTGTCCTCGGGCTGATCTGATTGCAACCTTTGCTTCTGAACCATTCCAACCAATCCAAACAAGACTTCTGCAATTACCCAGATAATGCGATTCATGGCAGCATAAACGGCAATCATTTCTACTGAGGCAATATTGGAAAATACAAACGCCAAGACCGCTTCGCGAACGCCCAGACCTCCTGGAGCAAAAACGGCAATGTAACCCACTGCCCAACTAACAGCATATCCCCCAATAAAAAGCGGAGCGACCGAAGGTTGAAATTCGCTGAACATTACAAAGAAACTGCTGCCAATAAAAATCCAGAGCAATAACCCAAGACCTGCAACAACAAAAACGCTAGGAATGTTTCCGGCTGTGTGGCGGCGCATCGTCTTGTGAACGATAATCAAGATAATAATCCACAACCCCAATGCTAGAACAGTGAACAAGATCGCCAAACCATGCTGGTTTGGCAGATTTAAAAATCCTGCGATCAAATCGAACCGGTTTAGAAAGACCCCAATTACACCGGTGGCTACAGCAGATCCAAGTAGCCAAATATTCTCTAAAATCATTGCTCGCGTGGATGCCTTGCCTGACAATCCGTTGACTTTGTAAATCCCAAACCGTCCTACAAAATGCCACACCCCCCCTGGGATGTATTTTCCAAGCGAGGAGAGACCATAAATACCTAGTGTCTCGATATATTTTGGATGCCAGCCTTCACTATTGACTGAAAATTGCACCAACAAAACCAGGAACATTTTCCCGATTATCAATAAGACTAACGATAGAATAATACGCCAGGCACTGATCTGGTTAATTAGGTTAATGACTTGATCCTGGTTACGATAAAAATAATATCCGGCTGCAGCCAACACCAGCACGAGCCAGAGCCATTTGAAGATGCTAAAAATCTTCTTTTTATCCAATGCTCATTTGCCTTAAATACTCGAATTGTTTGATTGAAGATGCTTTCACCCCGTCAATTCTGGTTGCTAATTGCGCTTTGATGGAATCCATATTATCCAAGAACACCTGGTATGCTTTCACTATTTTCAGGTCAGTGTTTTTATAATCGATAGCGTAGTTTTGCATGCCAAAATCAGCCAAAGTTTCACGATACTTATGCGACCAGCCGATTACCATCGTTGGCACACAGAGCGAGAGCCCCGCCACCATTGCATGAAAGCGTGATGCCACTAACCCGTCGGTCGCCCCTATAATCTCGCGCACCCCCCGAGTATTGATATCGTAATCCACCCACTCGATTTTTTCAAACTCATGTTCGGATAGCTCTTGCCGGAATTTTTCACGGACCGCATCGATGGCGATGATATCGTTGTTCATGGTTTCTTCTGAACCCTCGCGAGTGCCATTAGGTAAAAAAACATACCGGAACGGTTTACCCATGGTGTTCAGGTATAAATTCAGTAATTTGCCCGGGTAATCGGTGCCTTGCTTGAGAGAGCGTTTCAAGACCAGGCTGCTGGGTACGATGCTGATTACTTTCTCACCGGTATTTTTCCATTCCAGTATCTTCGATCGTAGGTGAGCCGCTTTTTCTTCGTTTTCTTGCGAAAGACTGTAATCTAGTTCAAACAAGAAGGCAATGTCAGCTGCTTGTTCTATCTTGCCGTCCAATCCCAGTAAAGCCTGGACAAACTCATGAGTCATGCTGCCTCGTGTAAAAATACGTTTACATCTGGGTAAAAAGTGCTTTGCTAATTTGCGATTCAGGCTTGTCTTAAATGGTCCCATTGCCTGTGAAAGCTTGATCACAGGCACGCCAAGCAACATTGCTGGCCATATTGTGAAAACGTTATAGAGTAACTGTAATGCTCTTCCATCAGAAAAGGTGATTCCACCAATGTCGAGTAAATAATCGGATTCTCGCAGAGTCGCGACTGACTTTGGCAAGGGAATCTTTATCCTCAGCGAGCGAAACGGAGCTGCCAGCAGCGCCCATAAGAAATGGGTGATCGCTACAGTAAGTGCCTTTCCACTCAAAAAGCGGATATTATCATCCTGAACTAATACACGATCTTTCTCAGGATAAATACTATAAACATTGAAGATTGCTTCAGGATCAAACTTCCTGATTTCCGCGATCACCGTCATCAGCATCGCTTCGGCACCGCGATTGCCCCAAACCGAACCACCCATAATAGCGTGTTGTTTGCCAGTCATTAGAGCACCTCCAATGCTTTTAGCAAGTAAAGCTGCAAGGTGACCTTTTGCCGCGACATATTGCGCACTTTTTCCCGACCCTCTTCTGTTTGGGTCAGCAAATAGTTCTTTAATATAATCCGAGCTACCTGATAATCGGACCAGCGGACCTTCTCATTCACTTCATCTTTGATCTTTAGCCCCAGTTTTTCACCTGCCTTTGCCCGGGCGGAGATGTTGTAATGGATCTTGAACGAGCGTGACTGTGCTTCTACAATTTCCACAATAGGCTGTGGTTCGACAACTAACAAACCATCTTTAGCCGTATCTTCCACGATGCGCAATCCTCGCTCTGTTTTGGCGATAACAGCTGAATGTTTGATGGGATCATTTTTCATTCGTTGAAGCCAAATATCGCCACAAGCGATATCACCGAAGTAGCCAATGTGATCATAGCAATGCATACACTTGGTTTCACAAAAGTAATACAGGTTCTGATACTTGCTAAAAGCTGAAAACTTCTTTGAAACTACGTGCCCTTCCTCATACTCCGCGATCAGTCTGCCGCGCCAATGACCGGAGCGGTAGCGAAAATCCTTCAGCTGGGATTCTGGTTCGGGACGTAAGCGATCAACAATAAGCTGAGTCAGGTCTGGCTGGGAGAGGTGCCCGCAAAATAGCGTAATAATGCAAGTTACTTTTTCTTTCAGTTCCGGTGATTTTTCTATGGCTTTATTAAGCAGCTTCGCATCACAAGGTAAACACACGACGGCAAGCTTGCCCTCGAAATTCCGGATAAGCTCCATTGCTTGGGAACTGAAGCGGGTGGAGATATACTTGCTTCCTTGTGCTTCAAGCAATTCCTCATGAGTTCTGGCAAGTCTGAAGTTGGCTTCGACTTTTCCATCGACAATTTCCAGAACGCATACCACTGCGGCATCGATCTCACCTCGGTTGAGCAAGCCTTCCAGGATCGCTGTAACCGTCCCGCCCGAAGCGGCGTTACTGCGTACCAGGTGATCGGTTGAATAAGCAAAAAAAGATCCATTATATGGACCGATGAATTTACTAATTTGTTCTTCAGACCAATCGGTCTTCAAGATCTTGTCGATCAAATCTTCTAATGACATAGATCCGCCTCTCTTTTTCTATCGTCATAGCGGCGCTTCTTTTCTGCATAGAGCAATTGTTCCTGATTCAAGCGGATGCGCACAAACATATCTGCCAAGATTCCTACAATCCAGAGCAAGATGGAAAGGGTAACCAGGTAAACCGCACTGAAGGCAACAAAGATGTAGGGCGAAAATGCCCCGGTGGTCACATAATGAACTATCATAAAGATGCCAAGTCCCAGACCGATCAAGAAGGGTATCAAGCCTAACAGCCCGAAAAATTTTAGCGGGTTGTAATCACGATAGGCTCTAAAGATGATTTTTGAGGTTTGGAACATGTACTTCATGATGCTCCCCGCTACACGCGACTTGCGGTCAGGGAAATATTTAACTTCAACGGGCAAAGTTTTGATGACCAAGCCTTTATTTGCCAGGTCGAGAAAAGATTCCTGGGTATAAGTGAACTTGCCGGTAAGGTTTAGGCGCATCAAAGCTTCCTTGGAGTAAGCTCGAAACCCGCAGCTGACGTCATCATAACGCTTACCGGT
>DNSH01000081.1:0-164 GCA_003499715.1 Candidatus Mesolinea sp.
TTTAAGGATTGTACCCGATGGAAGCGATTAAAGCAGAAATTGCGCAAAAATATGTCACTTTCCATTAACTGTTTTCTCTATCCATTGAATTGAAGATAGATCTCCCTTGACGATAATCATGGGGAGAGTATAATCGGATTAATAATATTAATCTGATAATTAGA
>DNSH01000081.1:303-2799 GCA_003499715.1 Candidatus Mesolinea sp.
CGAAGCGACCTCTTAGATTACTTGGCTGAAGCTAACCGCACTGGTGCATGTATTCCAACGATTGCAGAGTTGAGCGAGGAATTAGGAATCAGCATTACCACTCTACGCGAACAATTAGAAGTTGCGCGCCGCTTAGGTTTTGTTTCGATTAAACCGAAAATTGGCATCCAAACCTGTGACTTTTCCCTCTCTCCGGCATTGATGCTAAGTTTGCAATACGGCATAAAAGTACAACCGGAGCTTTTTGAAGCATTTCGCGATTTACGTAAACACATCGAAGCCAGCTATTGGTATGAAGCAGCGCCTTTATTAACAAGCACAGAGGTCAGCGTTTTGGGGGATATTGTCCGTAAAGCGCAGCAAAAAATAGAAAATCAGCCTATCGAAATGCCCGAGAAAGAACATCGCGCATTTCACTTAGCGATATTCCAACATTTGGAAAATCCCCTCGTCAAAAGTATCCTGGAGACTTTTTGGGAGTTGAACGCCAGGAATGAGCGCAATTATTATCTCGATCGAACCTACTTAGTTACTGTGTGGAATTACCATCAGCGCATTTATGAAGCCTTAGCTGCGCGGGATTTTGAGCGCGGTTATCAAGCTCTGATAGCACACATGGATTTGGTGGTGCAGCGAAAAAAAGTGGAATTATCTCAGCGTTTTGAGTAATAAAAGGAGAACAAGACGTAATGACTTACCCCGAGAAAGAAGAATTGATCGATCTCCCCCCTAAAGTGAATGATTTTTGCATGACTGTTTGTACTGTCAACGGTTCTGGTAGTGCTACATCTAACAATGTGCTCTACCATGCTCTGTTTCACATGGGCATCCCGACCTCAGGGAAAAACATATTCCCCTCAAATATTAAAGGATTGCCCACATGGTTTGTTATTCGAGTTTCGGAGAAGGGTTACTTAGGGAGAGTGCCTTATGATGACATTCTCGTCGCAATGAACCCGGAAACATTCCTAGATGATTTGACATACTTGCCCGAAGGTGGCGTGATTTTTTATGCAGATCACATTCGCTTGCCGGAAAATCCGCGGTCTGACCTAATTTTCTACCCGATGCCCATCCGCCGGCTGGTCAAAGAGGCGGAAGTCCCGCGCAACCTGCGGGAATATATGGAGAATATGGCTTACGTTGGTATTGTAGGGCAAGTTTTGGGCATTAACATGGAAAGCATTCTATATGCGTTGAAACGCCACTTTGGCAATAAGGCTACTGCCTTAGAAACAAACCTAAAAATGGTTCAAACTGGTTATGACTGGGCAGCAGAGAATATCATTAAAAGAGACCGCTATTCCGTGAAACAGCTGCCCCCCATGAAAGATTGCATATTAACCGATGGGAATAATGCCGCAGCTTTAGGTTCGCTTTTCGGAGGTGTTGAGTTTTGTGCTTGGTATCCGATCACGCCAGCGAGCAGCTTAGTTGAATCAATGATAGAGCACAACCCCAAGTTACGCAAAGATCCTGTAACGGGCAAGAATACGTGTGTAATCTTACAAGTCGAAGACGAACTGGCTGCTGCCGGCTGTGCGATTGGCGCAGGGTGGGCTGGCTTACGGGCAATGACCGCTACCTCAGGCCCAGGCTTGAGTTTGATGA
Source organism: Candidatus Mesolinea sp. (assembly GCA_003499715.1). Taxonomy (GTDB): domain Bacteria; phylum Chloroflexota; class Anaerolineae; order Anaerolineales; family Anaerolineaceae; genus Mesolinea. The sequence continues at coordinate 1,915 of DNSH01000081.1, forward strand.
CCGAAAACGTGGGTTTGGCGTACTTTACAGAAACGCCCATCGTCATTTGGGATGTTCAGCGCGTTGGACCCAGCACAGGGTTACCCACGCGCACTGCGCAAGGAGACTTGACTTTTGTTTACTTCCTGGGGCATGGCGATATCAATCACATTATCTTAATGCCTGGTTCCGTGAATGAATGTTTTGAGTTTGGCTGGAAAGCTTTGGACCTGGCAGAGCATTATCAAACACCAATTTTTGTGCTCAGCGATCTAGACTTGGGAATGAACCAGTGGATTACGACTAAATTCGAGTATCCTGACCGTCCCATTGACCGCGGAAAAATCCTATGGGAAGAAGATTTGGAACGTTTCAGTGGGCAATGGGGTCGCTATAAGGACATCGATGGTGATGGTATTCCTTACCGTACGGTAATGGGCAATCAAAATCCGGCCGCAGCTTACTTTACCCGCGGCACTGGTCATAATGAGTATGGCAATTACAGTGAAGACCCAGTAAATTGGGCAAAGATGATCCGAAGGATTAAGAAGAAGCTGATGAATATGTGTGAGGTGTTGCCGGCGCCAATCCTGCATACCAAACCAAATGCAAAAATTGGTATCATCGGTTGGGGCTCAACTGACCCAACGCTCATTGAAGCTCAAGACATGCTGGAGCAAGCAGGGGTTCCAGTGGATTATCTTCGGATCAGGGCTTTGCCCACTTGCAAAACGGTGTGCGATTTTATTGGCGCGCACGACCATACTTATGTGTTAGAGCTTAATCGCGATGGTCAATTGTGCTCAATATTGAAGTTAGAGGTTTCTGAATGTGCTGAGAAGCTGTCTTCGATAACGGATATTGGCGGCTTACCAATGACGGCACTTTGGGCGACTGAACAAGTTT
>DNSH01000087.1 GCA_003499715.1 Candidatus Mesolinea sp.
GCCATTGCTCAGGCTGTTCAGCTACCAAGATGGCGCGGTTGAGCGCATTAAAGCGGGTAGCTAAATTGGCTGTGAAGTTATTATTTGTATTTTGTGCCATAAGCTAATCTCCTTAGGCTTCCGTGTTGCGAGGTATCAGCCCGCCTTCAGCTACGTTGAGCACTTCGATGGGTGCACCAAGGGGCGTACCCGTCTCGCGTTGGACAAGTTCGCAGACATTCCAGGCATACTCTGCGACTTCCGCGGTGGTATGGCGGGTATCAGTTTCCAACATCAGGCGGAACTTCGGCTCAGTCCCCGAGTAGCGCAAGTTGCTGCGCACCAACCCTGGCAGCGCTTGCTGCAGCTCCGCTAACAATGCCTCGAGCGGCTGAATTGTTTTAAGATCGGGTTTGGCAGCTACCACACAGGATGCCACTACCTGAGGGTATTTTTGAATGCTCTCCGTTAGCGCCGAAAGTTTTTCTCCGGAGTGAGCGTGCAGCACCTGCAGCATAAACAGGGCTGAGCGTAAGCCATCTCCGGTGTGATGCTCTGCATCGAAGAGGATCACATGCCCAGATTGTTCTCCACCTAAGCCGAGCTTGCTTTGGGCATTATCTTCTCGGCTCAAGTTGAAAAGCTTTTCAGTGATGTATTTGTCCCCAACGGGAGTTTCAATGAGATTGAGCTTGCGCTGTTGGCAAAAACCAACCAAAGCCCCATTCGCCATTGTGGTTGTGACCACAGCATTGCCTAACAGCTTGTATTGCGCTCTTAGGTGGTCAGCGAGGATCGCAAGCATGTAATCGCCATCAACCAATCTGCCGCGCTCATCCATCAGGATCACACGATCGGCATCGCCATCAAAAGCCAAGCCTAGGTCGGCGTTATGCTCTTGCACCAATGCAGCAAAGGCTTGTGGATGAGAACGCACATATTCCGAGCCGGCTTGAGCATTAATGTTCAGCCCATCTGGGGAAACGTTCAGCGCGATCACTTTCGCACCTAACCGTCGGAAAATTTCCGGTCCCACCTGATAAGCTGCGCCGTTGGCGCAATCCAAAACCAATTTTAAGCCGTGCAGATCCAAGCCGGATTGGCTGGTAGCTAAATCTTGCAAGTAAACTTCGTGGAGATTTGCGCCATCAGTGATTTGACTGTACCCATAGCCATTCGAAGGGAGTTGCTCCGCATTCAGCAGGGCTTCTATCGCCAGCTCGGTCTCTTCAGGCAGCTTAGTACCTTGGCTGCTAAGGAACTTAATCCCATTTTCAGCAGCAGGGTTATGCGATGCGGAGATGACCACGCCAGCTTGAGCACCGGTTTTCTGCGTCAGGAATGCAATTGCAGGGGTAGGCAGTACGCCCAAGTCCACCACTTCCGCACCGCTAGCCAGCAGCCCAGCCACCAATGCACTCTGCAGCATTGGACCTGAGCTGCGGGTATCCCGCCCAACCACGAAGGTGGGGCGGCTTTCACTTTCCGCACCTAAAACTAATCCGGCAGCCTTACCTAACTGCAATACAAACTCCGCGGACATGGGTGCCGTTCCCGCCGTCCCGCGGATACCATCCGTTCCAAAATATTGAGGTTTTACCATAGATTTTTCCTTAATTAGGCTTGCTATTCTATCACCACGTCAGCCACCACGGGCAAGTGATCGGAGATGCGATGCGCCAAATCGTTGGCGATCACTTGGCACGTAAAACTATGTAATCGGCTGCTCGGAAAGAAGTAGATATGATCCACCGCGCCAGCTTCTGGGTGGGTAGGTATGTCGTTTGAGGGGGCTAGGCGAACAAAGCCGTGCACTGCCTCAAGCCCAAGCCGTAAAGCAGGTTCATCGGGGTTGGCATTAAAGTCCCCTGTCAATAGCAATGGCAGCTCCTTCTGCAATATATTCTCTGCAAGCAGGGCGATCACTCGGCTGATCTGTTCAGCGCGCAGCTGTTGCGCTTGTGCCACAATTGCATCCTCCTTAGCCTCTCCACGTTCGCCTATCAAGGTCGTCAGATGCAGATTCACCAGATAAGGGAACGGGTTGCGTTTGAGGCGGGTGAGGATGACGTAGCGCGGATCGGTATCGCGTGTGCCTTCATATCTAAGGGGCTGGTAGATGGGCACATTACGTGGAACGCCCTCGCGGGCTGGGTCACTCAGGCGCGCAAAGGGCAGGCGTGAAAAGACTGCGTTGCCCTTAGACCAATCCCACCAGTCTTTGAATAAGCCGTTGACCATCAGATCCTTTTTGACTTGCATATGGTGCTTCATGGAAAGTGTTTCGCCATAGCAATGAAAGGAATATTCAACGCCATTGCGGATTAGATCAACCATGCTGTGCTTGAGACCTTCGGCATCGATGTATTGGGCAATCTCCTGCACGCAAAGCACATCCGGTTGAATCTGATAGAGCAAGTCGAGCAAGGCTTCATTCTTTGAGGTGGTTTCATCTGGTTCACCGCTGAAGTTTTTTACGCCTCCTCCCAGGTTCAAGCTCATTACGCGCAATGACAACATCTCTGCTGTTATTCCTTTCTGTTATGGCATGCTTACGCGGCAATTATACCAACGCCTCAAGTGCAATGTAGAATATCTTTACGTGTTACATAAGGTTTTTGGTTATACTTTTGGTATCATTCTAAAAAAGAGCCGCCATGAATACTGAGAGTCCCACACCACCCCCAAACCAAGAGCCAATTACCCCCAAGCAGCTTTACCTAACACGCCGGAAGTTCCTGGAAGCTGCTGGTATCTTTTCCGCCAGTGCTATCTTAGCAGCTTGCATGGGTAGCACCCCCGCTTCACCTTCTGGTCCGGTCACACCAGAAACAGACACTGAGACGCCTAAGAACCTGGCGACAAGTTACAATAACTATTACGAATTTGGCACCTCCAAATCCTCAGTGGCTGAACGGGCAGCAAATTTTCAAATGCAGCCCTGGCAGGTGGAAGTGGGCGGATTAGTTAAACACCCGCAAACCTTCAGTATCGAAGACCTTTTGGTTAATTTCAAACAAGAGCAGCGCGTTTACCGTATGCGTTGCGTGGAGGCTTGGTCGATGGTACTGCCTTGGACGGGCTTTCCTCTGGCTAAGCTACTGGAGGCAGTGGTACCACTCCCCGAGGCGAAATTCGTCGCGTTCCAGTCAGTCTACCGTCCCGAGGAAATGCCCGGTCAGGTTAGACTGGATTTCCCTTGGCCTTACCTGGAAGGTTTGCGCTTGGATGAGGCTCAGCACCCACTGACGCTTCTGGCAACCGGCCTTTATGAAGAGCCGCTTACCCCACAAAACGGCGGACCCATCCGCTTGGTTGTGCCGTGGAAGTACGGCTTCAAGAGCGCCAAGGCGCTGGTGAAAATTACCTTGCAGGCTGACCAACCGGTCACCTTCTGGAATGCCATCGCCCCGCAGGAATACGGCTTTTATGCTAACGTCAACCCTGCGGTAGACCATCCGCGTTGGTCTCAAAGCGAAGAGCGGCGCATCGGGGAGATTGGCTCCCGTGCTACGCTGCTCTTCAACGGTTATAATGAAGTGGCGCCACTTTATGAAGGCATGAACCTAACCGTAAATTTTTAACCAGTTATGATTTGCAAGGCTGCTTATTGCGGAGGAAGCGCATCCGCCTCAAAAAGATCACAAAACTCAATGATCTTATCTTTGGGGATATCCCAGATGAAGGACCTGCCGACGCGGGCGATATCTGTCCAGCCTTGAACTAACCATTCATCCGGGAAGCGCACAAATTGAATTTGGTCATCCTCGAGTTTTGTCAGCAAACAAGTTAGATGCTGAATTTGAGCCATACTCAGATCGGTCTGCACGTCGTCCAGCATGGTACTGACGAGCTTAGGGAGGCTGGTTATTAAGCTAGGGCTAGTAAGCTTATCTTTAATAGCCATTAAGACCATAGATTGATGTTCTGAGCGCACAATGTCGCCATAACGGGCGCGGCAGCGCACAAAGGTTAGCGCCCTGGCACCATCCATATGGTTCACACCCACGCCAAAGTAATCAGGCAGTTGGTTATTGGGGTCAATGGCTTCTGCTCCCATAGGGCGGCAATCAACGGGTTCACCCAAAGTGATATCTACCCCACCGATCGCATTAACAATTTTCTCAAAAGCGATCATATTTATAGCAAGATAGTGGTCCACATAAAGGTCATAGTTATAGGCAATGGTGCGCGCCAGTAAGCCTGGCCCGCCCCCAGGACCTTCATAAAAACCCATTCCCGGTCCTCCATAAAAGTAAGCTTGATTTAGCTTCGCATTGTAAATCTCAGCCTGCTTGGAGGGGATTAGGTCAGGGATTTGCACTTCCAGGTCACGCGGTAGGGTCAAAATGGTTACCTTAGGCGTGACAAAATCGATGCGCATCACGCGGATGACGTCTGAAAGGCCATAGAGGTATTGGGGGTCGGTGGAGTCAATGCCAGCAGCTAATAGGTACATTATTTTCGTGTCCCCGCAAACAGGATCTCCTACAGGTTCCGTAGGTATAGGTATAACACCTGTCTGCCCACCTTCACCAGCAACTTCGGAATTTGAGCCACTTCCCGCAAATCCACCATTAGCTTTTGAAGTTCTAGTTGGCAAGCCTAACGGTTCCCCTAAAGAACGGTTCCAATTAGCCATAACAAAAACTCCGCCTACGACCAAAATCAGAAGAATTATCCCTAGAATGATGGCTAGAACAGGTTTCTTTTTATTTTCTTTCATGTTTTCCTCGCTGATGTAATAAGCACGATTAATTATCGTGAGTAACGCTATTATAGCTTTAAAATCTAAACCCATTCTTGATAGGCCACGGCGTAAAATTAGAAAAATATATTTTCAAGCTATAATGCTTAGCGGAGCAAACGATGATCAGCTTCTTCGAATGCTTAGGATACAAATCTTCCACAGAAAGCGATTTTAAGCAGTTCTGGGACTTTTTTAGCGAGCATTTTACCCAAGTAGATTTGTCCAATTTGACTTACCGCTCCTTGCTCACCAAGCAAGGCATTGAGATGTGGCAATCATTAGGCAAGGGAGGTACAGGAGAGAGCTTTAATTTCCATTATCACACTTCCACCGATCAACGCGGAATGCTGCTGGACCGCATGGAAGCCCCCGCAAAAAACGTGGACGGGCTGTTCCAGTTGCAAGTGGGTGCAGAGAAAGATTTGCGCATCCAATCCTTAATAAACCCAAAAGAGCCCATCGAGACCCACACTGAAGGTTACCAAATCCTCTTCCAGCCGCCTAACTATCACTGGTACGGTCACTTATCTTTGCCCTGCAGGGCTACGGTACAGTTAACGGCTTTCCCAGAGACTGTCCGGTTATTCCCGGCTGGGACCAAATCTATGCCAGTCGGTATGAAAGAGGCAGATCTAGGCGTTTGCTATATTCTGATGCAGGATGAGGATCAACAAGAGAAAGGGGAAGATATCTTTCCTCTATTGCAATTCGGGGGCATCATCCGCACACTAACGAGTTTTGTCAACGAGGTGAGTGGAAAGTTAGTCTATGCTGCGGTGATTGATACTGCTGGCATGTTCCTCGACTTGCTCATTCCGCCAGCTATGGTTGACCAGGTTCCCAAGCCCGGTATGTGCGTGCAAGTTCAATCATGGCTCACAGGGCGCATCCGTGAAGTCCTCCCGCCAGAGCCACTTTTGGTGTTCCTGATGCAGACATACGTTGCTGGCACATACTATCATGACGTGGGAGCCCGCGCACAAGAGTTTGCCTTTTGGGATGAGCTCGCCCTCGTGCGCGAACCGCACAACCCATACGACACACAAGCCATTGCCGTGCAGAGCCTGGATGGAGAAAAGATAGGCTATATCCCACGAGAGAAAAACGCACACTTATCAGCCCGAATGGACCGTGGGGAAAAGCTTGCTGCTTATCTTGCCCACCGCTACCATCGTGAAGGGCAGCCGGAACAGTTTGTTATCCGCATTTATAGCTGTGGTGGGCAAAATACCTAAATTGGTAGCCGCAATGTAAACACAGCGCCAACCTGTGGATGATTGGAAGCGGTGATTGTGCCGCCGTGCGCCTCAGCTAGTTTACGCGCGATAGCTAAGCCTAAGCCAGAACTCCCGCTCGTATGTTCGCGGCTGCTATCCGCACGATAAAAGCGCTCAAAAATCAAATCGAATGCCTCCGGGGGAATGCCAGCACCATGGTCACGCACATCTAAGCGTATTTCTTTGCCCTCTGATTGCAACTCGATGTCGATACTTTTACCGGCTGGGGTATACCTCAAAGCGTTCTGCAGCAGATTATGTAAAATCTGCTGGATGCGGTCAGGGTCAGCGTTTACCTTTGGCAGTTCACCGATGCTCCTCACTCGTAAGGTGATGGCGTTTTTTGCCAATGCCGGCTCAAAGCTTTTAGCCGTAAAATGGGTCAGCTCCAATAGGTCAACTGCGCGTTTGTGTAGCTCTAATTCGCCGGCATCCGCCAGCGAAATTGTACGTAAATCCTCCACTAAGCGGATAAGGAGTTCATTTTGTTCCCGCAGCGGCTTAAGCGCTTCCTGAGTGAGGGGGTAAACGCCATCTTCTAGAGCTTCTAGGTTAGCCTGCTGCACCGCTAGCGGTGTGCGCAGTTCGTGAGCAATATCCGCTGTCAACGTCCGCCGATTCTTCTCAGAGCGCTGAAGAGACTCAGCCATGCTGTTCAAAGTTTGCCCTAAGGTTACCACTTCTGGTGGACCTTTGACATCAATTTTCTGGCTTAAATCTCCCTGGGCGATGCGCTCAGCGGATTGCGTAAGCACCTTCACCGGCTTTGCCACCTGATTAGCCAAAACTAGAGCAAGAATTAGCGCCACAGCACCAGAAATGAGAGCTGCCAAAAGGGTCGCATTGCGCACCTTAGCTAGCAGCTGGCTTGCGAAGTTGGTCGGCAAACCATCTGCGTTGCCCGGCGTCAGCAGATAACCCGCCACTTGACCGTCCACCTCTACTGCCTGAGCCGACTGCAGCTCTCTTGGGCTCAAAGTCTGGCCAATCCGCGTTGGGTCAGGAGCATAGACAATCACCCCATCAGAATCAGCGATGACATTCTGGCTGATCATCCCGCCAGCTTGGTTGCCGCCCTGTCCGTCTCCCGAGACGCGGCCCTGCCCTTGTCCCTGCCCTCCAGCCTGCCTGATTGCACTGGTCAGGAGAGCTTCCACACCAGACCAACTTTTATGCTGGCGATAATAATCGGTAAGGGATTGCATCAGGTTAGTTTCTCCGCCCATGCCAAATCGGTGCAAATAGCCTTTAACCTGTGTTTCAGCGGAAAGATTAGCCACAATCAGCACAGTGCCCAGGGCAAGTACAATCACCAGGATAAACGCGAGGATCAGGCGAGTACGCATATCACTCCTCCATAGGCGTGGCACGGTAACCCACCCCAAATACGGTCTCGATGTAGGTTGAAGCCGGGTCAACCTCTTTCAGCTTGTGCCTCAGGTTTTTGATGTGCACGTCCACGCTGCGTTCGTAACCCTCATAGCTCACCCCTTGGGCAGATTCCAGCAGCTGCAGGCGCGTAAATACCCGCCCGGGCTGTGAGAGCAGCAACTTGAGCATGTCAAACTCGGTGGGCGTAAGCTCAACCGCTTGGTCTCGGAGCGTAACCACGTGCCTGTCTGGGTCCAGGCGCAGGTCCCTTAATTGTAAAATGCCCCCGGCTTCCGGAGGGCGATTGCTGCGGCGTAAGACGGCTTTGACCCGGGCGACAACTTCGCGCGGGGAAAATGGCTTAGTGATGTAATCATCTGCCCCGAGCTCCAGCCCAATTAGGCGGTCGACTTCATCTACCCGAGCGGTTACCATAATGATGGGAGTGTCTTTAACCTTGCGGATCCTCTTGGCAACCTCCAGCCCATCTATGCCGGGTAAGTTTAGGTCAAGCAAAACCAGATCCGGTGATTCCCGTTCCCATATGTGTAAAGCCTCATCCCCGCGATAAGCCCCTAGGGTTTGATAGCCAGCTTTTGTGAGATAAGCTTGCAAAACCTTATTGAGCTCTTTTTCATCTT
>DNSH01000100.1 GCA_003499715.1 Candidatus Mesolinea sp.
GCTTCGGAAGAGTTCTTGATCACGAACGTGCCATCCACAATCTTGGGTTGCAGCACGCTCCAAGCGCCTTCAAAGAACAAGAAGGCGTTGTTATCGGAAGCAGCGCCAGCATACAAGTACAGCGGGTTGCCTGTGCCGGTGGCATGGTCAACCAGATACTGCCCTTGGGCTTTACCCACGGAGACGCTATCGAAGGTTACATAGTAATCGACTGCATCGGTATCGGTAATCAGTCGGTCATAGGAAATGACTTTGACACCAGCAGCGCGAGCTGCCTCAGCCGAAGCAGCTGCAGCGGTGCTATCGTGCGGGCAGATGATGAGAACCTTGATACCCTTGGAAATCAGGGTTTCAACGTTCTGTTTTTCTTTGGCGGAATCACCCTGGCTGAAGAGAATTTCCACACTGTAGCCCTCTTTTTGCAGGGTTTCTTTGAAGCGGGTTTCATCCTGGATCCAGCGGGGTTCATCCTTGGTGGGCAAAACGATGCCGACGGCTAACTTTTCTCCGCCAGTAGTCTCGGTGGGGGTAGCCTGGGCACAGGCACCCAAGATCATCGAAGCGATGATCAGTATCGAGAAGGTAAAAACTAACGACTTTTTCATTCTATTTACTCCTTTATATTTTCATTTTTTATTTTTTCGAAAGATTGAGGTAATAAAAAAACGGTGCGCCTCCTTTTTTAACTATTCTTCACAACGAAACCGATCAACAAAGTATTAAGAGGATCGGGTTTATCCAGACAAAGGGCATGCCCTGCACCTGGAACTACTACATATTCTGAATTTTCGATTTTTTCCGCAATCCGTTGGGCATATTCTCTACCCTTAATACGGTCTGCCTCACCGATAACAACGAGTGTTGGACACTTTATCTTTGAGAGTTCATCCGTGATATTTATATTATAAAATGCTGACATCATTTCCACAAAAGATTCCATATCAATCGCAGAGAATCTTTCAATCGCTTCGGTTGTATATGCTTGGGTTGCTTTTACATACTCTGCCGAGAAATTTAATGTCACCGAAGTCCAGTAAAGGAGTTCGGCATCTTTTCGCTCTGCAGCCAATTTCCAAGGATATGTTTGTGCCCGTAAAAATGGCTGAACTTCCGAAACACCATCGATGATGACCAAACTTTTGGTTTTCTCAGGATATTTCAAAGCAAAAGTCATGCTGATCTCCGAACCATACGAGATCCCACCAATATGCGCTTTGGGAATATCCAAAGCATCAAGCAAAGCTGCTAAGTCATCAGCGTGTTGATCCATCGAATATGGACCTGCTGGGTGTTCAGAACGCCACATACCACGGCAATCGTACAGAAGCAAGCGCATGTGCTTTGAAAGCGCTCTCGTCTGATAGATCCAGCTGGCAGTACTCATCATAATTCCATTGGAGAGCACAAGCACCTCCCCATCGGCGGGTCCATGTAGTTCATAATATAGACGTACGTTATTGACAATAGCTTCTGGCATGTTCTAAACTCATTTTGCTTCAGATGGCTCAAAAGCGAGCACTTTTTTATGCGTTTCACCTACCGTACGATCAATGATAGTCATGTGCAATGGTGTTCCAATCGCTATCTTGTGTGGATCCGACAGGTCCATACCCACAATTTGGGCGCTGATGCAAGGTCCTTCATCTAAAGTAACAATGCCGACCATATAGGGATTTTTAGCGTCGTAACCCGCAACCAACATCTCTGTTGCCGGGACATAAATAACCGTAAATGCTGAAAGCCGCCCCTTTCCACTAAATTCAATCAACTCTGCCTGATCAGACTTGCATTCTGGGCAAATATAACGTTGCGGCAAGCTCATATGACCGCAATTTAAACATCGGGAGCCAATTAAAACGCCGTTTTCAATTTTTTCAAAGAATGTTTTTGCTTCGAGTTTCAAGTCATTCATCTCAATTCCTCTTTTCAAAAATATGCACTACGGCAGTTTGCCCTGTTCCCCCAACATTATGTGTCAGGGCATATTTCAACTCTCCAGGCAGCTGACGGTCACCAGCTACACCATGAAACTGCTTCCAGACTTCCACTACCTGGGCGACGCCTGAAGCCCCAACCGGATGCCCCTTTGATTTCAGACCACCACTGGTGTTGATGGGGTGTAAGCCCGTACGCGCAGTTTGGCCTTCCAAAGCAGCTTTCCAGCCTTCCCCACGCGGAAAGAAGCCCAGGTCTTCGCTGGCGATGATCTCGGCAATAGTAAAGCAATCGTGCACCTCAGCAAAGTCAATATCATCAGGTGTGATGCCTGCCATAGCATATGCTTGTTGTGCAGCTTTTGAAGCTGAAGCAATTTCTGTCAGTGAGTCACGTTCAGCCAGCGCACCATCACTCGCCTGACCTACTCCAGCAACGAAGATAGGGTGTTGAGTATATTTTGCTGCTAAATCTTCACTCACGAGTAAAAGCGCTGCTGCACCATCCGAAATCGGAGAGCAATCGAAGAGCCTCAGGGGCCAAGCAATCATCGGGTTAGCCTTTGGGTCTTGCATAAATTCCATTTCCGTTTCCCAGCTCGGAACAGGAATGCCTTTTTTGATGGCTTTAGCCTTCTTACCGGCGATCACATCCTGAATAGTTTGATTGAATTGAGCTTTATCGTTGAGAGCGCCATTAGAATGATTTTTAATAGCTACCCGGGCGAAAGCATCGGGGTCTGCATCGTATTTTTCCAGATATGCGGTTGCCATCGTGGCATACAAACCTGGAAATGTAAAACCCGCAGGAATTTCAAACAAAGTATCTGCTGCTGAAGCCAAAGCATTAGTCACTTCAGCTGTTGGTAGATCGGTCATCTTTTCCACCCCACCAACTAAAACAACATCGAACTGCCCGGAGGCAACCGCTAGGATCGCCTGATGTAAGGCAACGCCTCCGCTGGCACAGGCATCCTCGATACGCATGCTTGCCACTGGCGAAAGTCCAATCCAACTCGTAATAATTGGCGCTAAGTGACCTTGCTTTTCGAATTGATCCGAGGTGAAATTCCCCATAAAAAAGGCTTGAATATCCTCTGGGGCGAAATGATTCTCGATAGAGCTGATCAGATCGCGATAAGCTTCCACAAATAAATCACGCGAGGTTTTCTCGGGGAATACACCAAATTTGCTCATCCCCACGCCCACAACTGCTACATTGCGTGCTAGTTTCTTTCCTGTCATATTGTTTTACCTCAATCTACTTTTTCATAAATTACGGCGCCGTTGAGATCCGTTGGCCGCTCATGCATTCCTTCTGCCACCAAGTTCAGCTTTAATTGTTTGCCTTCAATAGCAAAACGACCCACAAAGCCTCCCAGCAACCCAAAAGTATGCTCTGTTTGATTCATATCAATGAGATCACCTTCGATCTTATAGGTTCCGCTAGAAGTAATCCCCATCGGCTCATAGGCAGAATCATAGGTTCCATCCTCTTTAAATGTAAAAGAGAGACCAGGATACGGTTGCCCTTCAATTTGTGCCCATTTACCTAATATCTCATTCATTGTGTTAACCCTACTTTCTCTAAAAAAAATCGCTTATCTGGAACAATCCCCAATCGGTGCGCTTCCTCGCGAATCCAATCACGAAAATCGGGGTGAGCAATCTTTATCAAAGCTTCCATACGCTTTTTTACGCTCAATCCGCGCAATTCAGCAATGCCATATTCTGTTACAATCGTGTCAACATCTTGGCTGGGAACAGTGACACCTGCACCGGGGGCTAAAGTTGGTACGATAGTCGAGACTGTGCCATTCTTAGCAGTAGATCGCAAAGCAATAATGCCGCGCCCGCCATCAGAGAGCTGGGCTCCGCGGTGTGTGTCGGCTTGGCCGCCCGTTCCGCTGATCTGGCGTGTACCCAGGCTCTGCGAGCACACTTGCCCAAGAATGTCCACCTGTATCGCTGTATTGATGCTGGTCATCTTATAGTTCTTACCAACTATGTATGGATCATTGACATATTTGCCACGCATAATCTCTACGTCGGGGTTATGGTTAACGAAATCATAGAGTTTTTGCGTGCCAAGTGCAAAGGCTGCTATCATTTTCCCTTGGTGGAGTGTTTTTCTATGGTTGGTGATCACCCCAGCATTATGGAGGTCGACCATCCCATCAACAAACATTTCTGTGTGAATACCCAAATCCCGATGGTTAACCAAGAATGAGGAGATCGCATTCGGAATACCACCGATACCAAGCTGAAGCGTCGCCCCATCTTCGATTAGGTTTGCTACGTGTTCACCGATCATGCGCTCAATCTCAGTCGGTTCTTCCCCTAGCAGTTGTGGAAGCGGCACATGATTCTCTACCACATAGTGTACATCGGAGATATGCACGCGCGTGTCTCCATTAGTCCAGGGCAAATTTTCGTTAATCTCTAAGATAACAAGCCGCGCTGCTTCGACCATGTCCTTTTCATAGACATTTCCTAGGGAGAGTGACATATAGCCATTCTCATCCGGCATCGTGGCTGTGCCTATAAAAACATCTACATAGCCATTGTTAGCGTAGAGCTTGTCCATACCCGCAGAGTGCAAATTGTTAGGCACGTAGGAAACCCGCCCCTCCGGATGAACTTTCCGATCGGCTGGGGAATAAAACCAATTCTCATTAAATATATGCCCATCCATTTCCGGGTTGAGAAAAGCCTCGTAGGAGCGCATGGGCAGGCAAGTCCATGTCGTAACATTTTCTAAGCGGTGACCCTGCCGACCTAATTCTTCCAGCAACCCCGGCGGTTCCGCGCCGGCCATGGCAACACACACCGTCTGGTTTGATTTGACCTTAGAAATTGCGGCTTCCAGGCTGGTTAACCTTCGATTGTATTCCTCTAATACAGACATAAAAATTTTCCTTGTGCTTAAGGCATTCTAAAAGCTGTGGCAGCCTGGTTGTAACCCACACCGGAACCCACGAACATGACCAGGTCGCCAGATTTTATCTTGCCAAGTTTGCGGGCATCATCGAACGCCATAGGAAGGCAAGCTGAGCCGGTATACCCCCACTTATCCATGATCCAGTGCGTCTTCTCAATGGGCAGCCCAAGTTCGCCCATCACAAGTTTGATAGTGGAAAGGTTAACCTGGGTAAAGATCATAAAATCAATGTCCTCTATAGCAAAGTTACCATTGGCAGCGCATTCACGTGTGCGCGCCGGCCAGCCCTCGTTATTCACCGAGGTTGGGAAGGGAGTCAGCAGCTTTACTTTTGTCCGTCCGGCTTCGACGCTTTCACACGTGGCTGGCTCGAAGGTCCCACCAGAATAAATCCCCCAGT
>DNSH01000101.1:0-12926 GCA_003499715.1 Candidatus Mesolinea sp.
TTAGGTGCGCTCAAGCCGTGAGCGCACCTAAAGCAGTCGTATTATTTGACGATCAAAGGCAGGAATATCTGGTTATTCATCACAGGCATACAGGATGAAAACTCAGACGTATTATGATATGGATCCGTGGCTGTAGCAGCGATACACTCGAAAGGCGTTGATACGGTAAAAGTTGCTGTGAAAGAGGCGAAGAATTCGCTATTCGTAGTGACACTTTTTGAACCTAGATAAAACTCACCTTCGCCGTGAGAAGTCGACTCTTTGCTGCTATTGGCGTAGAAGTGAAGGATAAACAATCTGTTGGCTGTGGAATTGAGGTAGCCTTCAATAGTCACCTGACCCGGGTTGGGTATGCTGACGCTGGTCAGTACCGGGAAGTTTTGTAGGTCGTTGGATCCCACATCGACATCATTTAGGTCATTTAAAGTCACCCCGGTCTCCCAGGGATCGCCGATTAAATCAATACCCAAAGCACCGTTATTAAAGATGCGGTTGTACGTGATCTCATTTTGCGTCCCCATATATATGTTGACTCCTTCATGGCTGTTGTTGGCGATGACATTGGTATAACCTGGTCCTCCGCCAATAATATTTTCCGAAGCATAAATAATTGAGATTCCTGAATCCCCATTTGGCAGGTCGCTCCCAATAAGGTTGGTGCCAATCAAGTTGCGGCGTATAGTAGTACCGGTCACATATGAGGTATATAATCGAATTCCATCGTCTTGATTGCCGGAAATGATATTACCAGTTCCCTCTTCAACGGTACCGATTTCATTGGCTGAGCCTTTAGCAACGACGATCCCCATGAAATTCGGTATGGCTGCACTAGCAGCAGCATTGAGACCGATGATGTTATTCTTAATGAAGTTGGCATTGGCATTGGCTAGCCGTATGCCGTAGATAGTGTTGCCAGAAATGACGTTTCTCTGCCCTGAGATATTTCCGCCAATTTCATTGCCGGTTGTCGCCGGTGATTCATCCGATGAATAGATATAAATTCCATCCCTTTCATTGGGCAAGGCTAAAGAACCGGATGCATCGAGACCAATGTAATTGCCAAACACATCGTTGTCATTGGCTTCAATAAAAATCCCGTTTTCTGCATTACCGCTGATGACATTGCGCCGTCCTGCCGTACTGCCCCCGATGGTATTGCCGGTTGACTCATCACCGCCGATACGAATACCACTATACCCGTTAGGCAGTGCAGCCGTTCCATCAATATTCGTGCCGATGTAATTACCCTTAATCACCACACTGGCACTGTTTACTACATTGATGCCGTATTCACCATTGCCCGAAATGATGTTGCGGTCTGCAGCTGTGTCACCGCCGATCACAGCGCCAATTACACCATTTAGATAGACACCTTCCTTCGCATTTCCCTCAGCCGGATTTGGAATCGAAAGCCCAAACTTGCCAATGCGATTACCGACAATCAATAGACCGCTTGTGTCGGTTGAAACAAGTCCTCGGTCGAAATTGCGGATGATCAACTTGCGAATAATACAATTATCTGCATTGATCCACAAGCCGATAAAGGTGCCATCCCCATCCAAAACGATATTGGCACCTGCACCAATACCTCCCAAGTTGGGACCCTGGATGGTCAGCTGTTCTTGAATAATTGGGAGGGCAAAAGATACATCAATGATGCGATCGATTGGCGGATTATCAGGTGCGATGCTGAAGGTGATGGTATCAGCACCAGCCAGGTAATTGGCTTCCTCGATGGCAGCGCGCAAGGTACAGGTACCATCACTTGCTGCACATATTCCGTCCCCTTTGTTTGCATCCACGGCATCGCCAGTGGAATTCACAGTGAATGTGGCACCTGAAACCTGTTTGATTGTGCTTGGGGAAAAGAAAAGCACAGAAACGATAAGTAAAGCCGTCAGAAAGGTTTTTATATTTCGATACAACATAGCAGAGCCTCCTTGTCTTTGTTTGTTCCTATTGATATACAGTAATCCATGAAGCAGATCGCTTCTTGAATTTATTTTCTTCTATGCAATCTGCCTCACTGAGATTAGTAGAAAAGCCCGTTCCAGCTCCTCTCGATGTTTCCGCGATCTGATGTCTGGAAACCCTGCAGACCATCGACCCAAGAACGCCTATAACCGGGGTCGGATAAAGCACTGCCTGGTTATACCATTTGAAGTTTACAATCCTGTTAGCGAAGCGCACTGTACGGGACTCCCGTTCAAAGACCTAAAAAGGCTTTTTTATTGAAAATTCTTTGTGTACACATAAAGATGTCCTTCGTTAGATGCATAGCGGATTACTTGACAATCGTTGGCAAGTAATTCCGTATGAGAGTGGTAATGTTCAGCACTTTAGGAGGTGTGGTCTGCGAGTTGTACTGGACGTAACCAACTACCTTGTAGTCTGTATCTGAAGCCCCGGCTGAATCCCATGCATAAGTAACGGGAATTACTGAACTGCTCGGTAAGCCAGTAAAGGGTTCGCGGTAGTCGCTGATGATCTCGCCTCTCAGGGTTTGCACCTGGATAACAGCTTCACCATCAATGGGTAGAACACCCACATTGGCGAAATGCATTTCAATATCAATGATGTCTCCAACGGTGAAACGTTCTGATGATACAGTGAAGTGACTTACTTGCCCCTGTGTAGAACCCAGTGTAATCCCGATGTTCCGGCTCGCTAGGCGTTGACCATCCATATCCTCTACGCTGATCTCAATGGAGTAATCGCCGGCAGGCACATTGACATCATCCGACCAATTCCAGGCAAGATCGACTTTAGCAGTACCTGTCAGGGCTGGCAGTGCGGTTAGAACGAAGCCATCGACTGGTTCACCGGTACTGCCTTTCAGGAACACTGCCCGCACAATTGCGTCTATTGGGGTGGGCTCGCTGTTTTCAATTGCCAGGTTGAGAATGATATCTTCTCCAAATGCATACGCCGATTTGTTAGTTTGTGCTCCAGAGATAGTGACAGATGAAGGGATCATCTCTATATTGAACACAAAATGTTGATGATATTCACTGTAAAGGGCTGCAGGATCATAGTAGAAAGGATACAAGATCAACTTTAGCGTCGCTCCGCCTTCCTGGTGATTGGTCACGATCCAACGATAAGGCTGCTCAAAATTGGGTGACCAGTCATGACCGGGTAGGGTGGTAGTCCCATTATTGGTTTTCTCTGGTTTTCCAGGTGTATTTTCTGATTCAGCTACGATGACGTACTCAGAAACCGGTAAATCAAGACCGTATTCTGAAGTCTTATTGTCCCTTGCAATCAAGGAAACGTTTTGGACTTGCTGACCGGCAGGAATTTCGATTGTATGAATATAGATGGGGACTTGATATTCATCATACACTGTATAATGCGTTCCGGAGTGGGTTCCCAGGACAGAATTGGCAGGAATCTCCACGAAATCCTTTCCATCGGCATCCGAGATTGTATAAGCGGGCAGGTCAATAACTAGCTCTGAATTCACTTCCTGTAAAGTTTGGGGCGAATTCATCAAGCTGCTCTCAAAAACATCAAACTTAGGATCGCCGTAGTAGTTGAATTCGTTGACGAACCAGCCCATAAATAAGGCATATTTCTCAGAACTTAAGAGTAAATCGCTTTCCCTACGGGCAAATGCCTCCGCGATTCTCCACCCATTCAAACCCCAATAATCTGTGTAGAAATCATTGTTGACCGCTCTAATTTCAGCAGAGAGAGCGGTTTCGGTCGAACCCAAATAAACACCTGCGCCTGCCTGTAAAAAGTTTTCTGCAAAAGCATTATCTGAGTAGCCACTCTTTGCCTCATAGGCGCCCGCAGAACAGGACCAGGCATTGACGATTGGGTGGCTTCCATTGATGGTTTCCGGAATAGTACTGGTGACTATCGGCCATATTCCGTTGGGAGCTCCATGAGCAAAGAACCACACCAAATCGGTGTTATCGATGCTTTCATGGAATAATTGGCGTGAGTATTCTGGGTAATCCATATCGATATGGAAGATTTGATTTTTTTGATTAAGGTAAAAGACAAAATCCTTGGCTTGTCCTTGTACGTCACAGCTCACGATTCCATCATAAGCTTTGGCATGTAAGGGGATGGCATAGCCGTGTTCGATTGTGGTCAAGTCGCCAGAATCACTATTCATCAGGATGATAGATTGATAATCCAAGCCCTTTACATCCGCCAATTCAAGTGCATCACCTGCCTGAAGGGTACGCTGGTAGGTTTGCAAGACGTTACCATTAGCAGCCATCACGACTACTTCACCGTTTTGTAAGTCAGTGAAAACGATTTCTTCAGGCCCAACATCATTCTGCTCAAGAATATTGCCAATTTTTAGGTCATCATGGGCTGAGAAATGATAGCCCATAGAAAGAAGATCAAAGTCTGCTAATACTGTGCCTGCATAGGAGAAGATACGAATGTAATCTGTTCCTTTGGCTAGGACGATTTCTTGGCCTGAATTTGAATAAAGCACATCTCCAACTGCTACTTTATCCCAGGTTTGAACGCCAGTACTGAATGAAGCAACCTGGGTACCATTGACATCATAAGTTCTGATAGTGTCGTCGCAATCCGCAATGACAATCTCGAGCTGGGGATCAGCATCCACATCTCCAGCTGCCAGGCTGTCGCCATCTGCAAAATCAAGATTGAAGGCAAAGGTCTTAGTCCCATCCAGAGGAGATATGAAATAGACTTTATTTGTAGAATCCTGAGCCCAAATTAATTCTTCACTGCCGTCACCGTTGACATCTCCATGGGTAAGCCCATCATGAGCCTTAAAGTTTATATTCTCGTAACGATTGAAATAAATTTCTTCCTCGTAATGATGCATGCTGACGTTATATCCCAGGGCTGAAAGGTCATCTTGAGCTGAAATCCCCGTGCCTCTAAACTCACTGCCGCTACCAATGTATGCTTGCGAGCGCGCATACTGATTATTTACATGCGTATCAATGCTGTTTAGGATGACTTTATCCAGATCTGCAGCAGTATCCCCTATGATGCGCCCAACCAATAAATCTGGCGGTGCCAGAACTGCGCCTGAGTCTGTGGCAGCATAAAAATGGTCGCTGAAATTTACGTTAACATTATTGTCGAAGGGACCGGTTGTCGCACTGGGGATCACCTCGGTTTCACCAACAAGAAGCACATACCCGCCATATTGTAGGGAAAACTTTGGATGCAGTCGGCTGGTCCATTGACTTTGATCTTGTAATAAAGCTTTGAGGTTTTCTTTACTTAAATTCGGGTCCCAATATGCCAGGACACCTTGTTTCAGCTGTGCCAGCCATGCCATGTCTGCCATGAGTTTATCTGCATCATCAGCAACATAATGACTTTTCAATGCGGAAGGAGCAGTAATCAGCAAGTAGTCCGACGTGGCGAAAGCATTGGCTGCCGATGCCGCAATCGGAATTGACCCGCTATCCCAAACTTGGGAAAGCTTTTCAATGATTTTTACTCTTTGTAATCCCAAAAGCTCATAATTGATGCTTGTTTTTCCAATAAAATATTCCGCTGTTTCCATATCTGGATAAAGTACCGGAACAACATAGTAAGTAAATTCAAGGTTTTCTCCAGGCTGTAATGTTAGAGGTTGATTTAGATAAATATTTACATCTGCAGTTTTTCCATTCTGGCTTGTGCTTGAATGAACAGTGTAGACATTATTTCTTTGGTTGATTGGTTGAAAACCTTTTATGAATTCTTTCACGGAGGTTATTAAAACAGGATCAAGTGATGAGCTGTCATTGAATATCCTGAGTCTTATCCTGAATGTATTGTTGACACGGAAAATGGTTCGGTCAGTGCGCAGAACTGTCTGACGCTTGACGATGTGTAACGTGGCATTGTGCTCTTTAACGCCATCATCTGTGGCGATCACCCTTGCCTTTATGAGATGATCTCCTGGCGTAAGACCAGAAAGATTCCACAAATACTTATAGACACCATTTTCGGGTATCAGGTCTGATGCTTTGAAGACACCGTCGATGTAAAATTCAACCTTTTTAACTGGATTTGCTACATCCTCGCATGCAGGGAGTCCTTCTGCTCCACCGTAAGTACACTCCCATTCATATTGCTGAGCGAAAACCTCGATATCAACGGTGGTTCCCGGAGGAACTGTGTCTTCTAAGATAGCAATAGTGCTATCTGAATCGGGTGCCAATAATTGTGATTCGACTGGGTAATTCTCTCTCTGAAATTCCAAAACATTCTCATACATGTCAGGACTTATTGCGCCGTATGAAAAAGCATTTGTTGTCAGGCTGTGACCGATATTATAGAATTCGTCGCGGGAGTAGCCATTACGCCCGGGTGGAAATTGCAGAGTGTACTTACCATCCTCAGGGGTGAAATCCGTTCCGACCAGCACACCATCCAAGCGAAATTCCACCCTTTCTATATTGCTTGTATCTGGGTAATAGGCATTGAGATTGTAAATCTCAGAGCGATTTTCCGTTCGCTCAAAATAGAGGGTTGGGTCTGGAATATTCCCGGGAGAGCCTGCCAGTGTGCGGATGGTTTTCCGGGCGCTTTTGGCTATTACACCAGCAGCATCTGTCGCATATGCACGGGCATAATAAACTTGGTGTGGTTCGAGCCCTGTAATCACCGCGCTGTGGTTAGTAACTAATTGGTTATCCTGGTACACTAACTCGCTGCGACCATCCGATAATGTGTATTTAAGCTCTGTATTGGCTGAACGGTTGGTTGTCCAGGTGGCAATGAAGCCTGTCTGAGTAATAGCTGAAATCACAAAATCACTGATCTCAAGGGGACTGCTATCACAAGCCCAAGTTTTTGCTAAGCAATCATTAGTGGGATTGAAATCGACGTTATTTATCAAGCATACTTTAACTTCCATGATAGGTGAACCACCAGGGCAGACTGGTTCTATTAAATCAAAGTTATACGTATCTCCTGGATTAAATTCATTGAAAAACCAGCTAGCATTGCCATATGGCACATTATCGATAAACAGCTGGAGACCAAATTCGTTGTGATACACACCTTCGCCTACATTGCGAATAGTCCCAACGAGTAATGTTTCACCTGACTCTTCCACCCAAAAATTGGTGACGGCTAAGTCTGGCTGGGGTAGATATTCATAGACAGATATTTGGCTGGAGGAGGTGTCATAAAAAGCTAAAGTCGGATTACCGTTAGCATCCAATTCCAGGTTTATAAAGGTACCCATGCCAGTTTCGGTTGGATCCATGTTTTCATTCCACGAGGATCGATCATGCCATTTGTAATCCAGAGCGTCATTGACCGGATCGTGGTAAGCAACATGAGGGTAATCCAGGTTATCGATTGCTATGGCTGCAGAAAATCCACTGCCAAATGACCCCCAATGCTCAATAGATTCCAGGTACCAGGTGTTGTCTTTTACAGCATATTTAAGATCTAGACCAATGCGTGGAGTTGAGGTCGATACACCATAAGCAATGTGTGGTCTATCCTGACTGTCTAGCGCAAGCGAGGCAGACACGCCGACGCTATCAAAGGGAGCTTCATCAACAGTTTCCACTGTCCAGCCGGAGCCGTTATAACCGGCGTATTTCAAGCGATTGCAGGTGTTTAGAGTGCGTTGGCAGTAGGCAAAATGCGGCTGGTTCGAATCGTCGAGGTCCATGGAAATGAATGTGTAGGCATTGCCGCTATCAACTGTCTCTGTACCGATGTGGGTTGTGCCTTGCCAGGTTGTCACTTTTAGAGCGTTCTCTATCTCATCAAAATAGCCAAACTTTGCTAAGCCGCTGCTGGTGAGCTCGAAATCAGCTGAATACCCGATCTGGTTATTAGTGAATGAGAAATCGAGAAGGGTTGATTTCCATTCTGTTCCATCAAAGTACGTGTAGATAGCAGAGAGCGTAATTCCTGGGGTGTAATACCAGAAAATATGCGGGTTAAGCAGCTCATCAAGCTCTAAGCCAATAAAGGCTAGTGTTGCATTTTGGAAGTCAGTATTTGTGTAAGCTGCTATCCATTCAGTTCCGTCGTAATACTTATAGTACAGCACTCCCAGCTCATCATTGTAATAGAGCACGTGAGGATTACCGTTTTCATCCAATTCTAGGTCGAAATAATGGGGGGAGTAATTATTGTCATCAAGTGGTTCGTAAAATTCCCAGCCATAGGTTTGGTCATAACCTGCTTCGATAGGTTTCGGTAATGTCTGCAGGAGTGCTGATAGCAACATGATTAGCAGAATGAAAATGCGCATGACCAATCGAGAATAATGTTTGTGTTTTTTCATTTTTACCTCCACAGTTTTGGTTCCCAAAGTAATTTACAAAATATTTTTAAAGTTGATTATTAATTGTCGGTTTTACGAACGTTTAGGTCCTTTGTGTTTTCACTCAAGGTTTCGCGCAAGAAAGCGAAAAATTCATCCATGTCCATAAAGTATGTAAATTTATGGGTTGTAGGATCCTCGAGAGAAATAAATAGTTGTTCTTCAGCAAATTCCGCGCTTTGCCAGATACGCATTAGATAAGCATGATATTGGGATGTCATCATATATAACTCACAAGGGATAGGAGATTGGATCCTCATTGAAATCTTACATAAATTGCGTCATTAAAATGTCATAAAAATGGATTTTTTCGATATAATTTTTATATGGAACCCGAAGTTGTTGAATACAAGTTATCCTGTTTAGGGGGATTTAACTTCGAGGTAAATGACGTTGCGGTCCAGAATTTTGGTTCTGATAAAGCTAGGGCATTACTCGTTTACCTGGCAATTGAAGCTCCACGCAGCTTTAGAAGAAGCCACTTAGCAGGTTTACTCTGGACTGAGTTCAGTGAAGACCAAGCGCTACACAGCTTGCGCCAGGCACTTTTTAACCTACGCAAAGCCATCCCTCAAGCAGGAGAATATTTACCGTTCCTAATCACCGCTCAAGATACCATTTCCATTAATCCGCAGGTCAAGCTTTGGGTGGATGTAAATGCTTTTCAGACTGCTTTTAACGAAGCGGTAAAACATTTTGATGAGGATCAATTCCCAGATCGTTTGAATATCACCGAACTTTTCCATGCCCTTGAACTCTTCAAGGGCCCTTTTTTGGATCGCTTCGTCTTGGATGAAAGCCTGCTGTTTGATGAATGGTCATTAACCTTGCGGGAACAAACAAATCAGCAAGCTGTCGAACTGCTTTATCTGGTGCAAGCGTATTATGAGAGGCGCGCAGATTACGTCAATGCCAGTAAGGCTTCAGACAGAATTATCGATCTGACACCCTGGGATGAAGCTGCTTATGCAAAAAGCATGTATCTTTATGCGGTGAGGGAACAATGGTCGGTTGCAAAGAAACGTTATCTACAGCTTAGAAGCTATCTGAAGAACAGTTTTGCTATCGAGCCAGCACAAGAGATTACCGGCCTATACCACGATATTAACAGGTTATCAACTGGTCATGGAGAGCTCGAACCCAAATCAAAGCCAGTTCCTCTACGTCTGCCGAGTGTTATCTCGTCATTTGTTGGAAGAAAAAAGGAAATGGCTGAATTGGCTGGCATGCTTGCCGATCCCAAAATACGCTTGATAACACTTATAGGAATGGGTGGCATTGGTAAGACCCGGCTTGCTATCGCACTGGGTCACACCCTCCATGGGCTTTACTTGCAAGGAATTTATTTCGTGGCTCTGGCGGAAGTTAATACTTTCGATGGGCTTATATACAAAATTGCAGAAGCTCTGGACTTTACCTTTTCTAGAAATAAACCACAGCAACAACAACTTATTGATTATTTAAGAGAAAAACGTTGCTTGTTAATTTTAGACAGCTTCGAAAACCTGTTAGCAGATAACACTAACGTAAATTATCTGGCGCAATTGCTCGATTACGCGCCAGGCCTCAAACTGATTATTACTTCTCGGGAGCGCTTGAATCTTAAGGAAGAATACAGTTTCTTATTGAGCGGCCTTCAAAGCGCAACCGAAAAAAGCTCTCAGGCTGTAGTGCCAGTCCGAATTGAAGCCATTGACCTTTTTGTGGAGAGAGCAAAGCAGGTTGATAATCAATTTACGCTCACTGCTGATACCTTGCCAACGGTCAATCGCATTTGCCAACTCCTAGAAGGGCACCCACTTGGTATTGAGTTGGTGGCATCTTCTTGCGTTGCGCAGGCAATGTCTGATTTGGCTGCAGACTTGGAAAACAACCTGCTCGGTACCGACTCACCGTTTCTAAATCCGAATTTCGAAGCGCGCAACCTCTCAGCGGTTATGGAAAGATCCTGGAATTGCCTTTCTACTACCCAACAGGATGTTCTCTCGCGCTTGGCAGGTTTTTCCGGTGGTTTTTCGGAACAAGCAGCGCTTGACTTGGCAGAGGCACCATGTGAAGTCCTTGCAGCTCTGGTCAATAAGAATCTGCTGCAATCAGCGGATTTTAAGCGGTTCAAAATGCATGAGATAATCCGTCAATTTGCCCAGCAAAAAGCATGGAAATCCGGAATTCTATCTAACTTTGCGATATTACAATCAAATTATTACTTAAAACTTTTAGAAGGTATGGCGTACCAAAACCCTTACTTCTACTCGGAAGATACACTTGACCAGATTGATATTGACTATGAAAACTTCAAGAAAGCCTGGAATTTTGCAATTGAATCCGGTCAGTACCAACAATTAGAGCCCAGCATTGAACCCCTTTACTATTTCTTCAATGTCCGCAGCCGCTTCCAAGAAGGCATTGAAATTTTCCAGTTTGCGCTGTATAAGGCAGATTGCAGTTCTGAAGAGAATTTCCTTTCAGCAAAACTGATGATCAGGATTGGCACGTTGGCGCACCGAGTGCGACAGGAATCCTTGGCATTAGACATGTTTTCGAAGGCAATGGCAGCGTTAGATGGTAGTGACAACCATCGTGAAATGGGTTTAGCTTACCTAGGTTTGGGATATTATCATCTCAGGATAAAAGAATTCAAGGAAGCGCTTGGATTTGCGCAAAAAGGGCTTGAGTTATTTGAAACAGCCGGTGATATATCCAGCCAAGCGGATGCATTAGACCTGATGGGTCTCGTATTGAACCGAACAGCTGATTTTAAATCTGCTAGGAAAATAATTAACAAATCTGTAGTGTTACGCCGTAAGATCGATGATCGGCGCGGCTTGATCAGCTCCCTCAATATGCTCGGCGACCTAGACTGCAACGATGGTGATTTTATTTCAGCGGAGCGCAACTTTTTGGAGAGCCTGGCGTTGAGCGATGCTTATAAAGACCGCTACAATCAAGCCATTTTACTTAATAACCTTGCATCTATATACAGACCTCAAAAAGCCTATGAGCGTGAAGCAGAAGTGCTGATTCAAAGTCTTGCTATTTGTCGAGAGATTGGTGACAAGGACGGTGAAGCGATAGCACTCAATAACCTGGGGGAATTGGCTGTGGTGCGCGGTGAGTTTAATCAGGCTATCACCTATTGTCAGCAAGCGTTGGAAATTGCCCTCGATCTTGGCGAGGAATGGACCATTATCGTCGTTTACGACATCCTGGGCGAGGCATATCTTGGTGTGCAGAACAGCAAGGTTGCACTTGATTCATTTCGTAAAGCCATTCACTTGGCTTACAAAATTGAATCATGGGATTTATTAACTCGGGTTATGGTGAACGCTTCGGCAGCATACATAATACAGGGTAATTTTGTAGCTGCACGCGATATCCTTACCGCGGCGCTATCGCATTCTGGCTTGTTATATGAATACCAAGAAAAGGCACAGAATCTAGCTGCAGTTGTTGGGCTTTCTCAACTTGAAGCGGTCGATGATACCCTTTTACGGGATGTAGTGGAACAGTATTTTGGAATTGATGAGAACCCCGAATTGACTGATCAGTCTTAACTTCTTTGCAACCTAGATAAACCCAGCCTCTCCGGATTTATTGACCTAAAAGACAGGAGATCTTATTTTTTAATCAGATTGAACAATTATTGACTGGATCGCGAATTGATTTTTTTTTAACGATCATTGAGATTTTCTAAGCACGATTAATTGTAGATGACAATAACCTTGTAAACGATAATCATCTGCACAAACATTGCGTTCGGAGCTGTATATTAGTGGGTTATTAAAATAATCGTAAATCCAACACTGTAAAATAATAAAATTAAACAAGCCTATCACCAGGATTTAACATAGCTATAAAAGCCTTTTAAGCATTGCTTGTTAACATTTATGAGCATATAAAATAATACTATGAGAAGGAGAAAGATAAATATGCGTCGTTTCGTTTTAGGTTTAGCTTTGATTGCAAGTCTTTTGCTCGCGGCATGCGCCAGCCCAACTGCTTCCCCAGCCCCAACTGAGGGAGAAGACGGGGCAGCTGGTCTTTCTGGCAGCATCAGCATCACAGGGTCAACTACGGTTCAGCCTTTAGCTGAAAAAATGGCCGAAGATTTCATGGCAAAGAACCCGGATGTCGAAATTGAAGTGACCGGTGGAGGCTCCAGTGTAGGTGTGAAAGCTGCTGCTCAAGACACTGCTGATATTGGTAACGCTTCTCGCGAAATTAAACCAGAAGAACTCGCCGAATTTCCAAATCTGAAGGTGCACGTGATTGCCCGAGATGGCATTGCCATTGCGGTGCATCCCGATACAGCGGTAAGTGGTTTGACCGTTGAACAGGTACGCGATATTTTTTCAGGTAAGATTACCAACTGGAATGAAGTAGGCGGGGCAGATGCAGCGATTATTGTTGTTTCCCGTGAGGAAGGCTCTGGAACGCGGGATGCTTTCCAAGAAATGGTGATGGGAGATGCGCTGATTACTGAAAACGCGATTTTACAACAATCTAATGGCGCTTTACGCACAACAGTTGCCAACACCCCCAATTCGATTGCTTATCTCTCGTTCGGCTATTTGGACGAGAGTGTCAAAGTCCTGCCTTTGGATGGGGTTGAAGCTACAGAAGAAAATGCGTC
>DNSH01000101.1:13110-15184 GCA_003499715.1 Candidatus Mesolinea sp.
TTCTTAGATTTCGTTCTCGGACCAGAAGGCCAGGCTATTGTTCGCGCAGAAGGCTACATTCCTGTAAAGTAAGCTTTGAAAGTTTAGCTGCTCATTTAAGTGTTTGATTTGGCGTCCTCTTCCCCAAGGGGACGCCAAAATTCTGATAAAATATTGTCCGAAAGCCTGGAGCCGGAATGCAGAGAAGGTACCGTATTGATAAAGGGATAAAGTATTTACTTTTTTTCTCTGCAATCGTTTCTATTATTATTGTTTTTCTCATCTTTTTCTTTATCTTTCAATCTAGCCTGCCTGCTTTTCAACAAATTGGCTTGAGGAATATTCTGCTGGAAACAACTTGGCGGCCTACGAATGGGCAATATGGCATTCTCGCTATGATTGTGGGTTCTGTCATGGTAACCTTCATGGCGATCGTCATGGGTGTACCATTAGCTCTGGGTGCTGCAATTTTCTTAGCAGAAGTTGCCCCTCGAGCAGTGCAAAATGTTTTTCGTTCCGCTATCCAACTCTTAGCCGGGATCCCCTCCGTAGTTTATGGTTTGTTCGGGATGGTTGTGCTTGTTCCGATCGTCCGTCGTATCCCCGTGCCAGGAAACTCTGGCTATGGGTTGCTCTCAGCTGCCATTGTGCTGGCGGTTATGATTCTGCCGACGATAACCAGCGTGACTGAGGATGCTTTACGGGCGGTACCGCGCTCTTATAAGGAAGCCTCATTGGCATTAGGCGCAACGCATTGGCAAACCATCATCCACGTGATGATCCCCGCGGCGAAGTCAGGCATCATAGCTGCCCTCATCTTGGGTGTTGGACGTGCGATCGGCGAAACGATGGCAATGATTATGGTGATTGGGAACTCAGTCATTATGCCCACACCTCTTACCGATAATCCCCTTACGATTTTCTTACGGCAAGCGCGAACGCTCACCGGGAATATTGCCGTTGAAATCAATTATGCCACCGGTCTGCATGAAAGTATGCTCTTTGCTACGGGCGTGGTGCTTTTTATCCTCATCATGATCATTAATGCAAGTGCGCATCTAATTTTGCGTAACGGTGAAAGAAGTTGAGCTGCTCATGAATCGTGCAGAGTTGAAAGCTTCATCCGCAGTGCAATCTGCCGCCCAAAAGCAGCCAAACCGCTCTAACTTAAAGCAACGGCACTTGAGCCAAAAATTCGCTTTTGGAGCGCTGTGGGTAGGGGGCGCACTGGTGATGTTGATTCTGCTTGTGGTTGTGGGTTACGTAATCACTAACGGAATCCGTGAAGTTACTTGGGAATTCCTTACTACGGCACCTCGCGGGGGGCTTTCTGGCGAAGGTGGTATTTCAACCACGATTGTGAGCACCGTCTATCTGATTGGACTGACCATCGTGATTGCAACACCTTTAGGAATTGGGGCAGCAATTTTCCTCACAGAATACGCTGGAGAAACAAGCGTTGGCTCAAAATTCTTGCGAAGCTTGATAAATCTGGTGCATTTTGGGGTGGAAACCTTAGCCGGTATCCCCTCGATTATTTTTGGTCTATTTGGGTTTGCCTTGTTTGTTTCCGTCTTGCATTTTGGGTTTTCGTTGCTTTCTGCTGGCTTAGCGGGGGCTTGCTTAGTGTTGCCAACTATTATCCGTACCACCGAAGAATCTTTGCTCACTGTGCCGATGAATTATCGAGAGGCAAGTTTAGCCTTGGGTGCCACGAAGTGGCAGACGATTTACCAAGTGGTTTTACCAGCAGCTATCCCTGGTATTATCACTGGTATCATCTTGAGTGTCGCTCGGGTTATTAGCGAGACAGCCGTATTTTATGTAACTTTAGGCGGTAGTGCGCGCATGCCTACAAGCATCTTTTCTAGCGGGCGCACTTTGGCTTTGCACCTGTACTACTTAGCCATGGACACCAACGCTTTCGATAAGGCTATGGCGACTGGTGCTGTTCTAATTATTTCCATCATCCTCATCAACTTGATTATTGACTTTGTTTCCAGTAAATTAACTGCTGGATTGCGTGAGAATCAATGAACTCAATTAAAATTGAAACTATACATTACAGCCTGAATTATGGGAATTTCCGTGCCAT
>DNSH01000098.1 GCA_003499715.1 Candidatus Mesolinea sp.
CCAATTTGAGCGCCCTTGCCAGGTTTCAGCTCAATCGCATGAATGGTCGTGCCAACCGGTATGTTTGCCAGCGGCAAGGCATTGCCGGGTCGGATCTCGGCTTGTGGGCCGGAGACCAGCGTATCACCCACCTTCACGCCAACGGGAGCGAGAATGTAGCGCTTCTCGCCATCGACGTAGTTGAGCAACGCTAACCGAGCGGTGCGATTGGGGTCATACTCAATCGCTGCTACCTTAGCAGGAATGCCAAGCTTCTCCCGGCGGAAGTCCACCACACGCAGGTGGCGTTTTTCGCCACCACCACGGTGCCGCACCGTAACACGACCGTACGCATTGCGTCCCGCAGTTTTCTTTTGCGGTACGATCAGACTGCGTTCTGGGCGGTCCTTAGTGATCTCTTCAAAAGAGTAGCCGGTCTTATGGCGTTGACCAGGGGTTTTCGGTTTATAAATTTTTACAGCCATTAGTCCACCCCTTCAAAAATCGGGATTCGATCTTCCGGTGCCAAGGTGACAATTGCCTTCTTATAGCCGCTGGTGCGTAAAGCTAAGCGGCGGTTTCGCGAAGTGCGATGTGCCTTAGCAGGAAGATTGATAATATTTACACGCACCACATCCACATCAAACACGGTTTCGACGGCAGTCTTCACCATCTCACGCGTGGCATAATCTGCCACTTCGAACACATATTGGTGCAGCTTGCTCGCCTGATAGTTGGACTTTTCAGTCACAACCGGACGTTTCAAAATATCAAAAACAGAGTAGCTCATTCTGCTTCACCTTCCTTATCCCAAATAACTCTTGATCACCTCAAGGGAGGCGAGCGGGATAATTACTTTTTCATATTGCAATAAATCCCGAATATTCAAATAATTCGCTAACAACAACTTGTGATCGGCTAAGTTGCGGCCCGATTTAATCGCATTCTGATTGGCTTCACTTTTATCCGGGATCAAAATCAGCACGCGGCTCCCGCCAGCTAACGCCTTAATCGCTTTGGTCAATTCCGCGGTTTTGGGCTCTTGCAGCGCAAGGTCGCTGACCACAATCACGCTGTTCTCATTGACTTTGACCGTCAATGCAGAGCGCAGCGCCGCGCGGCGCATCTTCTTAGGCATCGCTTGGGAATAATCCCGCGGCTTGGGTGTATGAATCCTGCCGCCGCCGACCCATTGGGCAGAGATCGTGCTGCCTTGGCGGGCACGTCCGGTGCCCTTCTGGCGCCAAGGTTTGGCGCCGCCGCCAGCCACTTCACCACGCCGCTTGGTGCTATGCGTGCCTAAGCGCGCATTCGCCATCTGGCGTAAATATGCCTGGTGCATCAAGTCCACATTGACCTTCGCCGCGAAAATCTCTTCGGGCAAATCCACTGTGCTGGATTTTTCACCTTGTAAGTTATAAACATCAACTTTCATCATTGCGTTCTCCATTATCACAAGCCGGCTTACTGCTTGCGGGCTTCTTTGATAACCACGGTGCCGCCCTTGGGCCCTGGAACCGAGCCGCTCACAGCAATCAGGTTGCGCTCAGGGTCCACCAAGACCACACGGATGTTAGACGAGGTTACACTCTCATTGCCCATCCTGCCCGGACCGCGCTTGCCCTTGAAGACTCTGCCAGGGGTCGTCGTCGAGGATGAAGAGCCAGGCGCGCGCAAGCGGTCTGATTGACCGTGCGTGCGGGGACCACCGCGGAAACCATGGCGCTTGACTGCACCCGCAAAACCTTTCCCCTTGCTGATGCCAACGACGTCCACGTGTTCTCCCGCCTCAAACACCGAGGCGTTCAGCACATCACCAGCTTTGATATCTTCTACATTTTTGATGCGAAATTCACGCAGAACCCGCATAGGAGGGAGGTTATTCTTTTCCAGGTGACCTAAGTGCGCTTTGCTCAAGCGCTTAGGCTTCACCTCGCCGAAGGCAAGCTGCACCGCGTTGTAACCGTCGGTCGCAACCGTCTTCACCTGGGAAACAAAACAAGGCCCAGCCTCGAGTAACGTTACCGGAACGGCAGCGCCGTTCTCATCGAAGATCTGGGTCATACCGATCTTTCTTCCAATTAGCCCTTTGAACATACTATTCTCCTGTTAGTTAATCTTGGCGAGACTGTCGGCATGGGCTGGCTGCATCATCTCCGCGCAATTCAGTTAATATGCCCTGTGTAGCTTTGCTGCCCACGCGGGTCATATTCTTAAACTGCCTACTTACTTGTATTGCCTAAAGGGGCAACCTTGCAAATATACCACACCTCCTTTGCAGAATGCAAGGGCAAAATGGGACGAGTCTGAAATTAATCGACTAATTATTCTGATAGATGTTTTCTAAGCCGCTAAAGGTGTCATCATCTAATAAAATTTCTCCAGTATTTTTGGAGACTGCTTCAACGTATTTTCTTGCAAATTCAATCGGTTTGCCAACGCAACTCAATAATTCTCCATGCCCTAAAGTGTTCTCAATCTCACTCGCCATTGAATATCCTAATGGATGAACAATTTGATTTTCCATTAAATATTGATGAAGCTGTAAAGGCGATTCCTTTTGATCCAACTTTGTCTTCACCATCTCAAAATAATCTCGTAAATATTTTGTAACATTACCTAAAACAACTTTCATGAAGCCTTTTTCAGTAAATCCAAGCCACTCATAAATAAAACTTAACCCCTCAAAACTGCACATATCTGCAATGCCTTCATTTTCCAAGGCGAATAAAGAAAACGCAAGGTCTTCATATCCCTGTTTAGCTCTGGGATACTGACATCCAGAGTAATCTTTTAGGAAATGATGCATTTCATGAGCTAGCAAATCATCGAATTGCTCATCAGTTAATTGACTAGCAAATGCCACATCAACATAAATTTGTCCATTTTGTACAAAAGCGTTATTCATGAACATTAACAGATTTACTTTAATATTTATATCAATATTGCTCGTTGGCAGATATTGTAAAGATTTTTCCAGATATCTTCTTCCATTTATGTTCGCGATTAACCGCTCGGTCCGTTCAGGTAAAATTTCGCGATGCTCTAAAGCCCATAAAACCGAAGCGATAATATTTCTTTTGTACGGATCTTCCGCGGTAACATTTACCGAACCGCTTTCGAATAACCGATATGCTTCCCAGAACAAGTCCACCCATGTATCTTTTTGCGCCAATTCTATAATATTCTCTCCAAAATCGTAGACGAATTGGATATACATAGGAGTATCAAAAAGTTGATCTATGCGCTCCCTGCTAATGGTTTCACTGAAATTGAATATTTTATTAAAGCTTTCTAAACCAGATGTATCGATGCTGAGTTTTATCTCCATTTCTCCTCGTTCTAATGTTTTTGGTTGCTAATATCTCTTTTTATAAGATTAACTCTAATTTCTATTTCATTTCATTAATTAATTGTACTTGAATCATGTTCAGAAAATTATTCGTATATTTACATGAGAAGTGCCAAATTCAGGTTGTCTTTTCTATGGGCCGCTTCAATCTAATGCAGATTAGCCCGCTTTGGGTTTTGGAGGCGGTGGTTCTTTCCCTTTTTGTGCTTTATCCGACATTTTTTCAATCAGGCTGGTGATCACTACCCCCAAATCATAGATGTTCAAGACCCCATCCATGTTTGGATCTTTCAGATCTAACGTGCCCTGCATTTCATGTACGCGATAGGATAGTTTGAGGAACTTCGAAAGAGCTAGCTGCGGGATGTCATCCAGCCCTTCTGGGCCATACCATTCAAAGATATCGCGGTCACTTTTACTTGAGTTACAGCTTTTACAGGCACAAACACAGTTTTCTGCAGAGTTGAGCAGCGCAACCACGCGTGTGTCAACCCCCGCACGAGAAATCGGAATAATATGATCAGTGGTTAGATTCGTGGTGGCACCACAATAGACACAAATCCTGCCCTTCTCCAATTCTTTTTCATAATCGCGAATGGAAGAGGACCAATTCATTTCTCCGGACTCAAGCTTTTTATACCTTGAAATGACAAACCCCCAGTTGTTTTCAAAACCAGCCGCTTTGGCAATGAGCTGAGCATATTGCCAGTAAATAAAGCGCCGCACGGTATCAACATATTTCGGAGGCTTAAGAGACATGGCTGCCTTCCTTATGAATTAATTATAGCTTAGGATTTTAGAAGGTCAGAGTAATTTGGTTGATGCAATGAGATTTACTCGTGGCTGATGCCAAATAATTCTTCTACCAAGGCATCATTTTCCTTTTCTAGCTTCTTGATTTCTTCTTCTTTGCCCTCAAGTTTTAACTGATGGCATTGTTTGGATATCTCAGCTAATTTCAGATGGAGCGAATTTTGGGGATCAAATTTTGGAATTCCGACGTGTTCCATAACAGAAGGTGTGCCAAATCCGCGACCAGCCGAGGAGAAGGATTTGATAAAATCGCGAACGGGCGTGGAGTTGATAATAGCACAAAGGTAGTGAGCTTCCTCTTCATCATTTAATGAAAAAAATGAGACCGTTTCAACAGGTATTATGGTTTTATAGCCAAATAAGGTTTTATGCTGATTTACAACTGCAGAGATTAGATCATTGGTCATTCGTTTCCAGACCACTTTATATTTTGAAAATGTATATTCACCAAAGAGGCGCTGGCCATAGAAGGCATTGCCAGATTTTTCATGAAAATGCTTATAAAGTGACCTCTGTGATAGAATTTCTTTATAGTTAATTAAATAACTATAAGTCCTAGGCCATTTCTTTTTCATTTCATCTTCAGTATATGGGGTTTGTGAAGCGCCGTGGGTAATTAACACATTTATTTCCGGAACTGCATTCCATCGACGAATATCCGACCCACGTACAGCTGGGAAAACTAAATCCTTTTCAATCACTGCCTCAGTTTTGGGAATTTTAACTTTTAAATTATCAGTAAAGTTTTCAACTAATAATTGATTATTTGATCGTACTTCTTTAATTTTTAACCAAAAAATTCCATAGGGGGAAATATAAGCTCCTGCATGCGCTTTATAATGATTTTGGCCTTCAATATTCGATTTCTTATCTTTTGCAATCTGTGTCTGCCACATCCCTATATCTGAGCCTATAGGTCTAGCATAAAATCGCTTCTTAATTAGCAAAAGAGAAATGTCATTAAAAAGTTCGTCTGTTGAAATTTTACCAACACCCCTTTTCTTATTCCAAACAATATATGGAACTGGATAAATTGTTCTCTCTCCTTTTTTAATGATAATCGCTGCTGTTTTATTAGTTGCTCCTTCAAATGGTTGAATTGAAACCAAATCATGGGCTTTCAGGACTTTAAGGTGTGTACCTTCACCCAACTGAAATCGTCTGAATCCTTCGCCAGCGCCTTTTGATTTGAACACTTCTTGAGTTATAAGATACCCTAGTTTTGCACCATTCCTTAGATAATAATCAGCTGTCGCGTACACAAAAAGCATCGAGAAATCTCGTCTTCCTCTGATTAATACATTTCGATCCTGACGTATTTTAGTTAGCCCGTAATTTTTCCACAAATCTTGTGTTGCTTCTCTATATTCTTTAGACAAGTATTGCCACATGATCCAAGGCGGATTACCAACAACAAAATCAAATTTACCAGCA
The DNA here is from genome assembly GCA_003499715.1 of Candidatus Mesolinea sp. GTDB lineage: Bacteria > Chloroflexota > Anaerolineae > Anaerolineales > Anaerolineaceae > Mesolinea. The sequence continues at coordinate 5,579 of DNSH01000098.1, forward strand.
ATCATGGGGGCAAAACTGTTTTTCAAAAACCTTGCCCAAATGCCGTTTTTATTTTCTTTTTCTAATTTCAAAAGTTGATCATAAAAGTCTTTTACAACATCTTCATTGGACGAAAAAACCAAGCCTTCCTTTTTAAACCGCTCTAGCGCTTCCTCCGTAGAAAATTGGTTTTTTACCATTTCTTCGACCAGCGGCGCTGCAATCGCGAGCAACATCCCGCCATTGCGCACCCATTCGCCTGGAATTCTAAATAGGCCAACCGAAGTTGAGACTTCGAGAGACTCACCAAATAGGTCTGTCTTGGTGCTCGTTGGCGTTAACACTGAATCGGTTAAATAAATAGGGATTTCTAATTGTGAGAGTTCATTAACAAGATCACCCATTGCAAACAGGTAATTCGTGCGTGCTGCAATGACCGCCATGGGGTTCAAATCGAATCCCCAGATGTTATTGACGATTCTCTTAGCAATTTCACCAGGGGATAATTTTTCTTTCTGCCCGTGCTCCTTTGCCCGCTGAATAGCCAGGACGAGGAAGGTACCAGAACCACAAGCAGGGTCTAAAAATCGCTTACGTGTGTTGCCGTTATAGCCAACTTCATTGAGTAATAATTCTGCCAACCAGTCTGGCGTGTAATATTCACCGAGGCGGTGCCGCACTTCTTGCGGGACTAAGTATTGGTAAAGTTTCTTGAGAAGGTCACGGGTTGAAACAGGATCGATGGTACTGGTTGCCGGTTCAAATTCGGAAAGACCCCTGGCAACTTCCCTAATCGCGTCTCTCAGCTCTGGTGAATCGAAAGCATCCAAATACCAACGGAAGAAGTCACCCTCCAAAAAGTTGGTGATGCCTTTACGCGCATAGATGCCCCCATTTTCGATATCTTCAATTTGCCTTTTGAGTTCATCATCGGAAACATGCACAAGATCTGAAGTAAGCGAAGAAGTAAATGCTGTCTCCCTCAAGCTCAGGAGTTCAGCTGCAATAAGTTTCATTAAAAGCGCAAAATAAGTATGAACACAAAATAAAAGTTCTTGAAAATCAGTTTCTTTGCCCACATGATAAAGTTTTGAAAGAGCCTCAGCTTCTTTCTCTTGGCTGCCATCGGTGAATTGTTCACCATAAACAATTCCGAATATCCTTTTCCACTCATTAAAGAAAGTTCGCATATGCGTTTGGTTTCCCCAATATTCCAAAGCGTTAGCAAAAGCAGAAACGGTTTTTGGAGCAAGTTCACTCTGAGGGCCAAACTTTTGAGCCAAGTTCTCAGCAGTAAGCGGCAGCCGAGATAATGCGCGCAGATTTATTAAGAAAGTTCTAGCACTTTCAGGATTGAAGTAGAAAGGACCACGCATCACAAACTTCGTTCTATCTATTTCTTTGCTATCTCCATCCTGATATTTCACGAAGAAAATCTGGTCGCCATCAAAACCTACACCTACCAGTTGCGAGAGTTTTGCCTCTTTAGCTTCATCCGAAAGATAATTGACTAATTGTTCAAAAGCATGGTCTATATTTCTTTTTGAAGAAAACGACTTGGGTGGCTCGTATTCAATGATGACTTGCCCATGAATTGCATCAGAACGACCGCTATATACAGATTTTTCATACTTGGGGTTGGTATGTAAACCTAACTGTGTTTTGATAGGATCTAAGAGTTTTTCAAAGCCAATCCGTAAATCTTCTTCGGTTTTTGCTTCTCTGAGTAAATTTTGTGTTCCAGTGACCAATCGATGAGCCAATTCAGGGAGTGAATCTTGTATTGTTCTATTATCGTTATCATTCCTGATCATCAGAACACCTTCTCTTTATTTCATCTGCTAAGTATCACCATTTTAACATGGATAGGTTTCATTTATCTTTCCCCCAATCAAAAAAGCCGCCCTTCGGCAGCTTCTAATGCAAACTCGGCGCGCTTGCCATCGGCAAACGCTCAGCCCCCTGCTCAGTTGTAACGATTCCCGCAGCGCGCTCGTGCGCCCTTGGCAACCCTAAATCTTTATTTCGATATCCACGCCAGCCGGCAGGTTCAAGCGCATCAGCATATCGATAGTCTTGGAGTCGGGGTCCAGCACGTCAATCAAGCGGTTGTGTGTGCGGATCTCGAAGTGCTCATGGGAATCCTTATCAATAAAGGTGGAGCGGCGCACCGTGTAGCGCT
>DNSH01000010.1 GCA_003499715.1 Candidatus Mesolinea sp.
GAGAAAAAGTTAATTTTTCAGTTGGTAGTAAGCGGAAATTACCAAAGTCATAGCTGATAATCCCAACGATTGGCTGATCAAAAAGCGCCCCGACCTGAATCTCTGGAATATTAATAAAGGCATCATCAATCAAGATGCGCTCAGGGTTGAAGTCCTCCGGACGAAGAACCAGTATACCGCGCAAAGAGAGCACAGTTGCGTTCTTACCTTTATCCGCAACAATAACGACCTCGCGATATTTCGAAGTGGGACTAACTGCAAGAGCCTGATTGACCTGTACACGCATGCCTTCCAAGCTTTCGTAGAAATCAAGCCCATCTTCCTGTGGGTCAAATAAACCGCTTTTGCCCGCGTAGCCATTGACATCATTGGCAATCACTTGGTTAGGAATGGTGCGTCCGCCCTCCCCTAAGACAATTGGTTCCGGCAGTGAGTTGCCCTTGGAGAGGACGTTAAAATCATTCGTTTGAATTTGGGTGATCGTGAGTGAATTGTTGCCGGCGCCAGCAGGATTGAATTCCTTTACCACGCCATTAGCAATTAAAACTTCATCACCCACCTTGACAGGGCTAACTGGTTGCATGGCAATAAAAATACCCTCAGAGGTGCATTCATCCAAATCTGGTTTCGGATCTTGCAGGTAAAAACCACTGCCCGTAATGCCGGTTACGATTCCGTATACGTCCGTCACCGTTTGCCCCTCTAATGGCGAGCGATGCTGTGCGCCTTGGATCTGGCTAATAAGCGTTCGGTGGGTCGTTTCAGTTTTGGTTTCTTGCGCTCGCGGTTCAGTTTCAGTTTGATTAGGAGCTTGGGTATATACAAGATTACACGCAGCCAAAGTAAAAATTAGGCAACAAGCTAATAACAAAGGTAAACGATGCAGTTTCATGGTAAAAAAATCCTGACTATTGTACCTGTTTTAATTCAGCTGCAATGGCTTTAATGCATTAAAATAACCTTATGGAAATTCAAATTGCAGTTGCCAAAGTTGACCGCTTCTATTCGGGAGAGCAAGGCGATCAGGTAGAAGTTATTGAACGCCCGCATGGCGGTATCTCCGTTATTTTGGGCGAGGGTAAACTCAACGGTCAACGATCCAAAGAAATTTCACGAAAGGCGGTCCACCGCGTACTTTCTTTAATTTTCGAGGGCATTCACGATGGAGCTGCTTCGCGGGCGGTGCTTTCTGCACTCAAAGCTGAACACCGTGGAGAGGCAGAATTGAGCTTGAATATCCTTTCTTGCGATTTGGAAGCAAGCACGATCCTTCTCACCAAAAATAATCCTGTGCCTGTTTTCCTTGTGCGGAATGATCAAGATAACCTCATCAGCTATACCGAAAGCGAATCCATTGATCCATTAAAACCCACCGTGTATCAATTCCCGATTGAGAACAACTTTACGGTCGTTATGTTCTCGGATGGTGTCGCGAGCGCTGGCGCTGATTTTGGTCAACCTTTGCAATGGGGAGACCTCATGGAAACATTCCTCGATGAGCCTGACCTATCGGTTCAGCTGTTAGCCGATCAGCTGCTTAATCAAGCCGTTGCACTCGATTTGGGAAACCCCCATGATGATATGACAGTTGTTGTAATTCGCGTCAACCGAAGGCAAGGAAAACCGATTCGCAGGATTTCAATGGTTTTACCAATTTAACAAAAAAGGAGAATTTTTATGCGTGAGCAGGTCATCTTAATCACCGGAGCCAATGGCGAAATTGGGCATGGGCTCATTCGATATTTAGCTGAACAAAATTGTCCGATTGTTACCCTCGATGTGAACCCTTTAGACAAAGCATTACGTCCACTGGTTTCTAAGTGGATCGTCGGAGACGTGCTCGACCAAATCTTGCTGGGTAGGTTGGTCGTGGAGCACCAAATCCGCACGATTTACCATTTAGCTTCCATTCTTTCCACCAAAGCTGAATATAACCCAGAGACTGCTCATCGCATTAATGTGGAAGGCACACTCAACTTGTTACGCTTAGCTGTCGAGCAATCCCAATGGCAAGGGCAATCGGTCAAGTTTATTTACCCCAGCTCGATTGCGGTCTACGGCATGCCTTCGCTCGAAGAAAAACGACGCATTGGTAAGGTAAAAGAAGGCGAATACACCTTCCCCACGACCATGTACGGCTGCAATAAACTTTACTGTGAAAGCTTAGGGCGCTATTACTCCAAGCATTATCGCCAGTTGGCAGCTGATGCCAGCACCGAACCAACCGTGGACTTCCGCTGTTTGCGCTTCCCAGGACTAATCAGCGCCGAGACCATCCCCACTGGCGGGACGAGCGACTATGGCCCAGAGATGCTGCACGCTGCTGCACAAGGCATTCCCTACAGCTGTTTTGTGCGCCCGGATACAACCTTGCCGTTCATGGTGATGCCGGATGCTATAAAAGCGTTGGTAAACCTTGAAGAAGCCGATGTAAGTAAGATCTCCCAGCAGGTGTATAACGTGACCAGTTTCAGCCTCAGCGCACAGCAGATTTATGAGATTGTGATGCAAGCTTTTCCGCAGGCTCAGATAACATTTGAGCCCGACCCTCGCCGTCAAAAAATTGTGGATACCTGGCCTGAGGATGTAGACGATAGCGCTGCCCGTGCGGACTGGGGTTGGCAGCCAGATTATGACCTGGAGCATGCATTTCAAGGTT
>DNSH01000006.1 GCA_003499715.1 Candidatus Mesolinea sp.
AATACACGGCAAATTTTGGGTCTGCAGCTCACCCCCGAGCAATTAGCAGCTTTTGAACGTTATAAAAAAGAGTTAATTGACTGGAATAACCGCTTCAACCTTACGGCTATCCGCGATGAAAGCGGCATTGAAATCAAACACTTTCTCGACTCACTCACGTGTATATTGGCTTTTGAATCCGGCAACCCGCCTCGCAGCTTAATTGATGTGGGAACAGGCGCTGGATTCCCCGGAATTCCACTCAAGCTGATTTACCCTCACCTGCGCCTAACCTTGGTTGAATCGATCCAGAAGAAGGCTGGATTTTGCCAGCATGTAGTCGAGACGCTTGGCTTGCGGCAGGTCACAGTCCTCGCAGAGCGGGCTGAAGAAGTAGGTCAGGACTCTAAACATCGCGAAGCCTATGACGTTGCCACTGCTCGTGCTGTTGCCCCCATGCCGACCCTGGTCGAGTATTTGCTGCCGTTAGTTCGCGTGGGCGGGATGGTGGTTATGCAAAAAGGGGAAAACGCGCCGGCAGAAACTCAGCAGAGCGAAAAGGCGATCGCACGTTTGGGCGGTAGGCTCCGCAAGATCATACCTATTAGTCTTCCATTAGTAGTAGAGGATCGTTATTTAGTCGTGTTGGATAAAGTAGCGCAAACCCCATCCGCTTACCCGCGCCGGACTGGCGTGCCAGCTAAACAGCCGCTTCTGGATTGAGGTAAACCGCGGCGTATCGCTCTTAAACTCAAGGTGTTAATATATGCGTATGACCGGTCCAGAATTTACGGAGTTGAACTTTTTCTGTACGTTGGAAGCTAATGCATTAGCGAGATTATTTGAGGACCGCTTTGTTCTCGACGACCTCAAAAGCTTGGGTGCTGGGGTCAGTTTAGCTGTACTGGATTTTTCTAGCGAGCGTGCGAGAGCGGTGCAGCTGCTTAATAAACTCGGTATTCCTGTGATAGCTTGGTTAATGCTGCCTCAAGAACACCATTATTGGTTCAATTTAAATAATATTGGATTGGCTCTGGAGCAGTATCAGCAGTTCAAACAATGGTCACAACATAAAAAATTGAATTGGGTTGGCATTGGCTTGTGCATCAAAGAAGAAAGCTGCTGGGGGAATTCATTAAAAACTGAAGAGGAGAAATCAGCAGAGCTTTCGCAAGCCAAGCAAAATTACTTGCAATTGGGAATACAGGTGCATGATGATGGTTATCGGCTTGAGCTTTACCGTCCAGCAGCTGTGGTAGCGGCTCAGCATGCTAGACCGAAGCTCTTGCGCAAGGCAGAAGGTCAGCTCGAACTGGTGGCTGATCGGCAGGTTGATTTATTTTTTACCAGCCTGCACCGAGGTCAGAATCAAGCAGCGCTTTGGCGTGCTATAGCAGAATCCCAGGCAGTTGGCATTGGTTTAACAGGCAGCAGCGCGCTTATCAATAAAGATGACCAAACTAACCCCCTTACCTGGAATGAGTTTACCCACGATCTGCGTATAGGGGTGCAGAGCGGTAAGTCTGTATATGTTTTTAACCTTGAGGGGTGTGCACGCTTAGGTTACCTGGATCGGCTCATCACACTGGACCTAGCAGCACCGATTGATGTGCCGCTTGCTAAGCAGAAAAATTTGCAGCGCCAAAGGGGTTGGCGTTCTCCAAAACGTTTAGCGGGCTTAGCTACCTTGGCTGGAATTCTTGGGGGTACTCTGATTTTCTTGAGGCGCAAGAAAACGCGCTAGATCGTTGTATCTTACTCAACAAATTATTACTGGATTTTTTTCTCAGCACATCTTCGTTTGTAGATATGGCAGGTAAGGCGGCATCATTTGTATGTTAAAATAAAAGATTGCCAATAAATCTATTTTGGAAGCGGCTATGATGTTAGATTCATTAGATAAAGCAAATACTCTCATTGTGGGATTGGGAAATCCAGGTTTAGCTTATCGCCATAATCGGCACAATATTGGCTTTATGGTCGCGGATGTGCTTGCCCAAAAATTAGAAATCCCACTCAAGCGCGTAAAGTTCAAAGCGCAAATTGGTAATGGAAAGGTCGAGGGCATTCCCGTCATCATAGCCAAGCCGCTCACTTACATGAATAACTCTGGGGAAGCGGTAGCGCCACTGGTGCACTATTTTAAAGTACCCCTCGAGCGGTTGTTGGTCATTCATGATGATATGGACTTACCCTTAGGCACATTACGTATGCGCCCAAGCGGGGGCAGTGCCGGTCATAATGGCATGCTTTCTATCTTTGATAAATTAGGCACCAACGCTATCCCGCGTTTGCGTGTAGGAATTGGCAGGCCACCCGGTAGGATGGATCCAGCTGATTATGTTTTACAGGATTTTCCGAAAAGCGAAGAAGAGCTCCTTAATATGGTAATCGCGCAAGCTTGCGAGGCTGTGCTTGCTTTTATCACCACTGGGCTTGAGAAGGCGATGAATACGTATAATGGCGAAGTTGGTTGATCATCCCGTTCTTGAATATGTACGCGCCTTACCGGCTTATCAACAGCTTGTAGACCAGCTTAAAGAAGGTGAGTTTGAGAATCAGGAGCGTTTTGGCTTAGGTTTACCGCGTGCCTCGCGCTTGGCTGTTCTTGCAGGTCTATATACCGATTTGCAAGTGCCTTTGGTGCTGCTCACCAACCGTGCCGACCGCGCGCTGGAACTTTACGATGAGCTTAGCTTTTGGCTGCCGGAGGGGAATAACCTTTATTTCCCAGAGCCGAATCCGCTTTTCTATGAAAATTTGCCTTGGTCGCAATCCACCCGGCAAGAGCGCTTACGAGTGCTCACTGAACTGGCAAAATACTTGTTGCCCGGTGCTGAGCCCAGCGCTACTCCTCCGGTTATCGTCGCCCCCATTCGGGCTGTAATGACGAAAACGGTCCCACGGCGGGATTTTTTACGCGCGTCTCAACGCCTAAGTTTGGGCGATCAGCGCGACCTGCAAGAATTAGCACGCAGTTGGTTTGGTTTGGGCTATCAATATAGCAATATTGTGGTGCAACCTGGGCAATTTTCACGCCGGGGTGGCATTTTGGATATTTGGTCACCCGCTGAAGAAATGCCCGTGCGTATTGAATTTTTCGGCGATGAAATCGATACGCTCAAGCACTTTGATCCATCTACCCAACGCACAGTGAATACGCTGGAGAAAACATTCATTTTCCCTGCTTCCGAAGCTTTACCGATGGCCGCAGAAAAGAAGGGATTGTTGACAGAGGGCTTATGCGAATTCGAGATTCCTCAGCTTTATGATTTTCCCTCCAGCTTAATGGACTATCTGCCCAATCAGACGCTGATCTTATTAGATGGAGAAGAATTTATTACTGCTGCCATCAATGATATCGAAGAAGAAGCTGTGGCGCGCCTTCAGAGCTTGGTCGAGCAGAAGGTTTTGCCTGAGGATTTTCCCTTACCGTATATCACCTGGTCTGAGATTGAAGACAGCTTCACCCATCACCAAGTCTTGGAGTTGGGTCACACAAAAGCGTTCGGGTTGAAGCCCTTAGCGAGTGCTTTTGACCCTGGTCCACTGTTTGCTGGTCGATTGAAAGAATTCCAGGCACATTTGCAAGAGCTCGAGCGCAAAGGTGAACCATGGATTGTGGTTTCCCGTCAGGCAGCACGGCTGCGCCAGCTTTGGCAGGAAAATCACCCGGAGAGCGATGTTGAGAACGCGGAGAGACGTTTTGTCGAGGGGTCTCTTTCAGGCGGTTGGGAGCTTACTTTAGCTACTGGGCTGCACCATCACCTGCTGACCGATAGTGAAATCTTTGGTTGGGGGAGGCCGCAAGTGCGCCGGCGCCCGCCAGTCGTCTCGGAAGTGCCTGAACTGGTTTTTGCCGACCTGAAACCCGGTGATTGGGTGGTGCATGTAGACCATGGCATTGGGCAATTTATTGGATTACACCGCACAAACTTAGAAGGTTCCCAGAGGGAGTATTTGACCATCCAATATAAGGATAATGACGTCCTTTATGTGCCGATTCACCAAGCTGATCGGTTAACCCGCTATATCGGTCCAGATGATCAAACCCCGGCTCTCAGTCGTTTAGGTGGTACGGAGTGGAACCAGACGAAGCAGAAGGTCAACCAGGCAGTGCAAGCTGTCGCGAAGGATTTGCTCGAACTATATGCCAAGAGGCAGATAGCCAAAGGCTTCAAGTTTAGCCAAGATAACGATTGGCAGCGAGAGCTGGAAGCCAGCTTCCCCTATATTGAAACACCCGATCAGCTTGAAGCTATTCAAGAGGTTAAAGCTGATATGGAATCGGAGCGCCCCATGGATAGGCTGCTTACCGGGGACGTAGGTTATGGCAAGACGGAAGTAGCATTGCGGGCGGCATTCAAAGCGGTTTTGGACGGCAAACAGGTGGCAGTGCTAGTGCCGACGACGGTCCTAGCCCAGCAACACTATGATACCTTCCGCCAGCGCTTAGCGACGTTCCCGGTCAACGTAGAGATGCTTTCACGTTTTCGCAGCCCAAAGGAACAAAATGAAATCATTAAAAAGCTGGCTAACAAGCAAGTCGATATTGTCATTGGCACCCACCGGCTGATTTCTTCCGACGTGAAGTTCAATGACTTAGGGCTTGTGATTATCGACGAAGAGCAGCGCTTTGGCGTGTCGCATAAGGAACACCTCAAAAAACTGCGCAACACAGTAGATGTGCTCACTCTTACGGCTACGCCTATCCCGCGCACGCTTTATATGGCACTGACCGGTGTACGTGACATTTCCAATATTAACTCGGCACCGGAGGAACGCCTGCCGGTGATTACCCACATCAGCGCTTACGATCCAAAATTAGTCCGGGAAGCAATTATCCGTGAACTGGACCGTGGCGGACAGGTGTTTTATGTGCATAACCGCGTCCAATCTATCCCTGCAGTGTATAACCATTTGCAAAATTTAGTGCCCGAAGCCAGCATTGCCATTGCGCATGGGCAGATGCCCGAAAATGAGCTGGCAGAAGTGATGCATGCCTTTACGGATGGGCAGTTTGATGTGCTGCTTTGCACTTCGATCATTGAATCCGGGCTGGATATCCCTAACGCCAACACGCTCATTGTGGATCGCGCGGATACCTTTGGTTTGGCGCAGCTTTACCAGCTGCGTGGGCGCGTGGGCAGGGGTGCCCAGCGTGCTTTTGCGTATCTTTTCCGCAGCGCCAAACATCAGCCCACGCCTGAAGGGCAGGAGCGCTTGGAAGTGCTGGCTGAAAATGCTCAGCTTGGCGCTGGTTATGCGATTGCCATGCGGGATTTGGAAATGCGTGGCGCGGGGGACCTTTTAGGCACGCGCCAATCCGGGTACATTGCTGCAGTGGGCTTTCAGCTTTATACACGGCTGCTCTCCCAGGCAGTCCGTGCACTGCGCGCTGAGGCTGGTTTACCGGCAGAAGCAGGAACCGAGAGCGGCTTGCCTTGGTTGGATGACCCCAGCCTAAGCATTAATGTGGAACTGCCATTAGCGAGTGAGATACCTTCAGGTTATATCCCAGACCAAGATATGCGGCTTTCGCTTTATAGGCGCATTGCTTCCATCCGCAGCCAAGAAGAGCTCGTATCGACCGAAATTGAGTTTGCTGATCGCTTTGGAGAACCTCCACAGGCGGTGAAAGATCTGTTCTTTCAGATGAAAGTGAAACTCTTAGGTGAAAAAGCCGGTTTGGAGTCGATCAATGTGCTGCATAACCAATTGGTATTGAGCTACCCGCAATTACCGCAAGGCGTAAAACCACGCAATCTCAATGAAATTGACCCTGCCGCCAGGGCTGGCAAGAATGCCTATTGGATTAATTTGGGAAACTTAGCAGGTGAAGATTGGAAGGATGTTCTCGTGCGCGTTTTGCACAAGCTGGCAAATAGTGATAAATAGAGCTCGTGAAGCCCTATGATATACTGCAGTTTACTTGGCTAAAGGCTATATTTATCCGATGGAAAGCTTGCTGAATAAAACCAACCGCAAAACCTGGCGGATTACTGCAATCCTCATGGTCGTTCTTGGTGCTTGCTTGATTGTGTTGCAGTTTTATGGGCAGTACACACTGATTGTAAATGGCGAGGTGCACAACCTGCGCACGCTTGCCTTCACTCCGCGGCAGGTGGCGCAAGCAGCTGGTCTGAGCCTGCAACCCGAAGATCGTATTTGGCCTGAAGCTGACGCGCTCAACTTTGTGAGTAAAACCATCATCCTCACCCAATCTCGTCAAGTGCAGATTGCGCAAGGCGAAGCTATCATCTCCCTGCAGACCGCTGAGCGCTTCCCGGCTAATCTACTCGCCATGGCTGGCATCACGCTCTATCCAGCTGATCGGCTGCTTTGGAATGGCAAAGTAATAGATTGGGCAGAACCTTTGCCTGCAGGTAAGCCTGCTTTGCTCCAATTTATCCCCGCCCACGTCCTCGAGCTTAGCATTGATGGAAATGAAATGGCTCTTTTTACCCAGCAGCGCACCGTCGGTGCGGCACTCTGGGAAGCGGGCATCCCTCTTCAGCCGGAAGACAGGCTTTCCATACCTCTCGAAACGCCACTGAGCAGCACGACGGAACTCAGCTTAACCAGGTCCCGTCCGGTCAAGGTCGTTTTCGCTGGAAGTCAATTATCTGGCTTTAGCGCTGCTGAAACCGTGGGTGAAGCCCTTGCTGACCTCGGTTTTCCGCTGCAGTATCTGGACTATGCTATCCCCTCAGAAAACGAACCCGTGCCTGTTGATGGCACCATCCGCACGGTGAATGTGCGCGAAGAAATCTTGCTGGAAAAAGAAGAAACCGCTTATCAGAACACTTACGTGGAAGACCCCAATGCTGAGCTGGATAGCGTCTCTGTGGTTGTACCTGGGCAGGTAGGGCTGGTGGTGACGCGCACGCGCATAAGGATAGAAGATGGCAAGGAAGTAGCCAACGTTACTGAAAGACCTTGGAAAGCCAGTGACCCGCAGGATGGCGTCTTGGGGCGCGGTACAAAAGTGGTGGTGCGCACAGAAACTATCGATGGAGAGACAATCGAATATTGGCGCAAAGTAACCGTCTATGCTACTTCCTATGCTCCGCAACATTTGGGTGGCGATAATAGGACTGCATCAGGGATGATTCTGACCAAAGGCATTATCGCAGTACGCACTTCATGGTACAGCGTGATGCAGTTTCAACCAGTGTATGTGCCAGGTTATGGTCGTGGCATCATCGCTGATACCGGCGGCGGCATCGACGGGCGTTATTGGATCGATCTAGGCTACGATGATAGCAACTACGTAGGCTGGCATTATTGGACAACCCTCTACTTCCTCACGCCTGTGCCGGCTTATATCCCCACGGTGTTGCCATGAACCTACGCTATCTCGACATTTTCCCTTTAATCCAAAAGTATCAGGTCCAGCCTAAAAAGTCGTTGGGGCAAAACTTTCTGGTGGATCCCAATGGCTTAAATAAGGTGCTGCAAGCCGCACAGCTGAACCCAGAGGATACCGTTTTAGAGATTGGCGCGGGCTTGGGCAGCCTCACTTATCTGCTTGCACAGCAAGCCAAGCAGGTGGTGGCTGTGGAGTTGGATAAGCGCTTGATTCCGCCACTTACAGAAGCGTTAGCTGGTTTTGACAACGTCACGATTAAGCAAGGGGACATGCTCGCGCTTTCGCCAGATGCACTTTTAGGCGCTGAGCGGTATGTGGTTGTGGCTAATATTCCATACTATATTACTTCAGCGCTTATTCGGCACCTCCTGGAGGCGGAGCACAAGCCAACCCGCATGGTGCTGACTATGCAACAGGAAGTAGCAGAGCGCATTTTAGCCTGGGATGGCAAAATGAGCTTGCTTGCTCTTTCCGTGCAAGTGTATGGTAAACCTGAGTTGAAAGCCCGCATCCCAGCAGGATGCTTTTATCCAGCGCCCGAGGTGGACTCGGCGGTGCTTACCATTGAACTTTACCCTCAGCCGCTCATTGCGGCCGAGCATTTGGATTTGTTTTTTGAGCTGGCACATGCCGGCTTTGCGCAAAAGCGCAAAACCTTACGTAACACCTTAGCGAGTGGAATGAAAAAAAGCCCAGCTTGGGCGGAGCAGCTGCTGGGCGCGGCTGGGATTGACCCGCAGCGCCGCGCGGAAACGCTCAGCCTGCCTGAGTGGAAGCAGATTGTTGAAGCATACCAGGCATTAATCTGAATTCAGCTGCTTTGTAAGGAGCAGCTGATATGCCAAGCATTTCTAAATGAATGGTAACAAGATCAGGGCACCCTTGAACAGGCTGATGACTCCACCCAATACGAGTATCACAGGGCAAAGCACACATAGCGCTAATACCAGCAGGACAATCAATATTATTGCCCAAACGGGGAAGCCATCATTCTTCTTAGTTGTGGTCGTACTCGTTTTCGGCTCAGTAATAACTACCGTTTCTGGAGTTTGTTGAGCTTCTTGGTTTGATGATTGGTCAGATTCGGGCGAATAGAGCACGTTCTGCCAACGGTTGGGGTCATCCGAACCAGAACTTTGGGGGGAGCCCCAGCGGTCAGTTCCTTGAGGGTTTTGGGTGGGGTGGGGAGAAGTTGGCTCTTCCCGGCTCCATTCCTCCGCAGAAGCTTTGAAAGGTTCTTCGGGCATATCGTTTTTATTTTCTAAGTTATCGTTCATGGTTTCCTTTCGACTCTAGAACTTTGCCTTATTATATAAATGATTCTGCCTTCTGACTATAGAAAATCTACTGGGAAAGGTATAATCCATACCAGTTTTTGCTTGTAAGGAGTGCTCCGTACGCGTGACCAACACGATTTACTTTGGGGATAACCTGCCCATCTTAAAAAGCCTGCCAACAGAATCGATCGATCTGATTTACATCGACCCGCCCTTCAACACTGGCAAAGTGCAGGCGCGCCGCCAGCTCAGGACCACACGGGATGAAAATGGAGATCGCGTTGGCTTTGGTGATCAGCAATACAAGACCGAGGTCCTTTCGGAGCAGCATTACAGAGATGTTTTTAGCGATTACGAAGCCTTTTTAGAGCCGCGCTTACGTGAGGCATATCGTGTGCTTAAGCCACAAGGCAGTTTTTATTTTCATATCGATTACCGCGAAGTGCATTATTGCAAGGTGCTGCTGGATAGTATTTTTGGCAGAGATAACTTCCTCAACGAAATAATTTGGGCGTACGATTTTGGCGGGCGCGCCAAGAACCGCTGGCCAGCCAAGCACGATAACATCCTTTTTTATGTGAAGGACCATCATAACTACATCTTCAACCGTGACGCTATTGACCGTATCCCTTACTTAGCCCCCAACCTGGTGGGCGCGGAAAAAGCCCGCCGTGGCAAGCTCCCCACGGATACTTGGTGGCATACCATTGTGGGCACGAATAGCCGCGAGAAGACCGGCTACCCAACCCAAAAGCCAGTGGCAATCCTGGAGCGCATCATCCGGGCTTCTTCCAACGAAGGGGATGTTGTGTTGGATTTCTTTGCCGGCAGCGGCACGACTGGTCAAGCTTGTCTCAACTTAAACCGTCAGTTCATCCTGATCGACAACAACCCACAAGCTCTGGAAGTTATGCATGCCCGCTTTGCGAACCATCCGGATATTACTTGGATCGAGGCGTAACACTTTGAGTGAAGAACCTTATTTACCTATTTTCGATTTTGACCCCGATCCTCAGGCGATTATCAATCCACCCCAGGACGTGGATGGGGTAGATATGCCGAAGCATGTGGTGATATGCTTTTTTCGCGAAGTAATAGAAAATGTGGTAAGTACACATAAAGCCGAGGTTATCACGCAGCTGCATTCGGAGAACGGAAATCACCCCGTCTATTCGATAAGTTTGGAAGGGAGAAAGTTGGCTTTTTTCCACCCCAACGTTGGTGCGCCGTTAGCTGCTGGCTTGATGGATGAAGTGATTGCGCTTGGCGCTCGGAATTTCATTGCTTGCGGTGGCTGCGGGGTGTTGGATAAACAAATTGGCGTGGGGCAAATTCTATTGCCGGAAGCAGCCCTGCGTGATGAGGGTACTTCTTACCATTACCTGCCTCCTAGCGCGGAGGTACAGGCAGATCCGGTTGCACTTGCTTCCATCAAAGCGACATTGCAGGCACATGAAATCCCTTACTTGCGCACCAAAACTTGGTCTACCGATGGCTACTACCGAGAAACGCCTAAGAGAGTAGAAAAATTCCGGGCGATGGGCTGCTTAGCGGTTGAAATGGAAGCAGCAGCGTTTATGGCTGTGGCGCAATTTCGCCAGGTGCACTTTGGACAGCTGCTTTATGGTGGTGATGTGGTTCACATGGATGGATGGGATTTCCGCAGCTGGAACAAGCGTACAGATATCCGTGAACAGTTGTTTTGGCTCGCTGCTGAAGCTTGTCTTAATATGGAATAACTTGGAGATATTATGCCCGATTATGCTGACCTCACTTTGCCAACCTTGCTCAACCGCCATGATCCGCTCGTTAATGGTGCTGGTGATTTTGTACTGCCCGATTACGATGGCTACGGCTTGAGCAGCATTCCCGCCTTGGTAAGCACGCTGCTGGGCGGTCCACCGCTGCAAACTCCCAGGCTGGCACCTCAGATTAGCGATCAATTAGGGCAGCATTATCAAAACGTTGTCTTAATCTTGGTAGATGCTTTAGGTTACGACCATTTCTTACGTTTGATGGCGCAAGGCTATGCCGAATTTTGGCGGGAGCATCTTCCCCAGGCGGGCTTATTCACACTCTCAAGCGTGTGCCCGAGCACAACTGCGACTGCGCTTACCACGCTCTGGACCGGCACCGAACCCTCCACACATGGCTATATTGGCTATGAGATGTGGCTCAAAGAATACAGCATGACGATTAACTCCATCCTCCATTGCCCCACCAGTTTTATCGGAGACAATGGTGGTTTGCAGCGTGCCGGCTTTATCCCGGAGCAGTTTTTAGGCATCTCTACTATTGGTGAATTATTCTCTAAGACAGGCATCGAGAGCCATGCTTTCTTGCCTTACACCATCGGTAACTCTGGGCTCTCGCGTATGCACATGCAGCAAACGAACCTCCATGGCTATGTGGCGGAGAGCGATCTGTGGGCAGACCTGCGTGACTTGCTTAGCTTGCGTAGTAGAAACCCGCGTTTTCTGTATGTCTATTGGGCTACGCTGGATACCCTCATACATCGTTATGGACCAGATGACATGCGCATAGCTGCTCATTTTGCCGATTTTAGCCGTACACTGGCTGAAAACTTCCTCTCTGGGTTGGAAGAAAGTGCTTGTGAAAGCACATTGTTGCTATTAACCGCTGATCATGGTGCAGTTGCCACGCCGCCTGATGAAAATTACAACCTGAACGCTCATCCAGAGCTCAGCCAAATGCTGCGCATGCTGCCCACTTGCGAAAGCCGCCTGCCTTTCCTTTTCCTTAAACCCGGCACGGAGGCTGTCGTACGTGAGTATTTTGCTCAAGCCTGGCCAGGGGAGTTCACTCTGATCACGGGTGAGGAAGCTATTGCTGCACACCTCTTTGGCCATTCGCCAGCGAACCCTACCTTAAACGACCGAGTAGGGGACTTGGTAGCCCTGCCGCACAACAATGCTTATCTTTGGTGGCCTAACCATGCCAATATGATGCAAGGGCGGCATGGTGGTTTGAGCCGTCTGGAAATGCTTATCCCGTTATATGCCTTACCGCTGTCTGAACTTAGGCATTAAAGCGGGAGGTCTGCAGCACAGGCCAGCTGATCTCTCGGTAACCATAAGAATTGACAACTAAAGTCTCCCCAAATTGTGTTTTCCATGGCAGGAGTGGGTTGTAGAGGTGGATATGCCCGTGGAGGTGAAGCTTAGGCTTGAACACACTCAGAAGCCAACGAAAAGCTGCCACGCCGCGGTGCGGGTAGTCTTTATCGTCTTGTATATGCAACGGGGCGCTGTGGCTCACAAAAATATCTAAGTAACGGCCATAGACTACTTTATTTAAAAGGAGTCTAGGCGCCATCAAAAGAACCATGCGCCACATCGAAGCAGACGAGTATTGGTGTTTCTCCCCAGAATAACGTAAGGATCCTTCGATGCCAGCTACCAGCAGGTTGAAATCTCGGTTGTAGACTACGTGGCGATGCAGGTTAATTGCTCCCCAGGGGTTAGCGCGCAGTTGACCGCTGTTATCAAGCACTTCCGTAACGTGGTTGCCGTGCACATAATACAAGGGCACGTTCAACATCGTGATGACGTACTCTAAGTAATAGTAGGGAAGATCTCCACAGCTGATGACCAGATCGACCTCATTGAAGCGTTCTTTGATGCGGGAATTGTAAACTGCAGGTAGTTCAACGTCACTGAGACTGAGAATCTTGGTCATGCCAGTAATTAACCCTGAGCTACTGCCACAGCCATTGCCAGGCCGCCATCATGCGTGATCGAAACCGCCCATTCCGAGAGATTTAGAGCAGAAGCCACCTTGAGGGCGGTACCGTGTAAATGCACCTCAGGCTCTCCAGTAAGTGCATGGATAATTTCGATATCTTGCCAATGGACCTTGCCGATGCCTGTACCGAGTGCCTTAGAAACGGCTTCTTTGGCAGCAAATACACCAGCTAATGCTTCAGAGTTATTTTGCAATTGGGCTTGTTCCAAAGGGGTAAAGACCCGTTGGATGAAACGGGCACGAATAGTGGGGTTAATCTCATCGAGCCGATTAATCTCGACAGCATCAATGCCGCATTTGATCATGATATCGGCTTTCCGGCTGAGGTGATCACCAGTTGGT
>DNSH01000014.1 GCA_003499715.1 Candidatus Mesolinea sp.
GCCACCGATGAGCAGCAGGATTGCCCCGCTGATTAAAAAGGCCAAGACAATCGCACCTACCGATGTGGCTACTGGAAGCCAGCGGGGAGGCTCGTCTAAACGTTTTTCAACCTGGAGGGAAAAAGGTAAGCTCATACCTGACTCCTCAACGCGCCCGTCATCATTAAGCCAATGGTATTGAGATCGGCTTCTTCTGTGTTAAATTCACCTACTAGCTCTCCCTCAAAAATTACTGCAATTCGGTCGGAGAGTTCAAAAAGTTCATCCAATTCCTCTGAGATGAGCAAAATAGCGGCGTTACGGTCGCGCTGTTCAAGCAACAAGTTCTGAATGGCTTCAATCGCGCCGACATCTAACCCGCGTGTAGGTTGCACAGCGATGATCAAGCGTGGTTCGCTGGAGATTTCCCGAGCAAGGATGACTTTTTGCAGGTTTCCCCCAGAAAGTTTGTTTACTTGTGTGTTCACACTCGGTGCTTGGATTTCATATTGCTGCTTCAGGTTCGCCGCAAATTCCTGTGCAGCGGAGTAACTGATATGCCAATTTTCACTGATGGGCGGGCTATCATAGCTCTTCATAATCAGATTGCTGGTGATGGCAAGGTTGGGGGCAGTTCCCACGCCCGTACGGTCTTCTGGGATGTGGGCTGTACCTTGCTTTATCGCAGTTTTAGGGGATTGGTTGGCAACGTTTTTTCCATTGATCAGGACTTGGCCTTCACAAGCCCGCAAACCTGTGATGACCTCTGCAAGCTCGCTTTGACCATTACCGGCAATGCCGGCAATGCCCAAGATTTCACCCTCGCGCACTTGCAAGCTTACATCTTTGAGGGCTGGTAACCCGCGATTGTTGAGTGCCGAGACATGCTGCAACTCCAATACAACTCTGCCAGGGGTGTGAGGTTTCTTATTGAGTTGGAAAAGCACCTTACGCCCAACCATCAGTTCGGCTAACTTCTCTTTCGTGACATCTTGCAAACTTATTCCATCTGCGGTTACTTTGCCCTTTCGCAGCACAGTCACCCGATCAGCTACCTGCAACACCTCATTGAGCTTGTGGCTGATAAACACGATTGATTTGCCTTCGCTGACCATCAGGCGCATGGTTCTCATCAAATCTTGGATTTCCTGGGGAGCCAAAACTGCAGTCGGTTCGTCCAAAATTAATATTTGTGCACCGCGGTATAGGGCTTTTAGGATTTCAACACGTTGTTGTTCGCCAACGGAAAGCTGCCAAATCTTAGCCGTAGGGTCCACTTTCATGCCAAAAGACTCGGCAATTTCAGCCACTTTGCGGTCATACTCAGGCAAGTTCATGAGAAAGCGAGGTTCATTGAGACCTAAGAGGACATTTTCAGTTACCGTCAAGGTAGGTACAAGCATGAAATGTTGGTGCACCATGCCAATGCCTTTAGCAATTGCGTCGCGAGGGGAATTAAACGAGACCGGCTCGCCATTGATGAGGATCGATCCGGAATCTGGTTTATACAAGCCAGCTAAGATGTTCATCAAAGTGCTTTTACCGGCACCATTTTCGCCTAAGAGGCCATGGATTTCGCCGCGTTGCAGGGTGAAATTAACATGATCGTTGGCTATAACGCCGGGGAAATGTAAAACGATATCCCGCATTTCTACTGCAATTTGATCTTCTGGACTACTATGTTCCATAGTGTATTCTCGATATTAGTAAAGCTTGGCTGAAAATGCCACTAGAATTTAGCATCCTCTTTGAGGCGAAGTTTTTCAGGAGATGACCTTATGGTCATCTCCTGAATAGGAAATTAAAACTTAATCCAAGGGTGGTAATTCTGCGGTGATATTCTCATTCCACCAATACATACAAACGTTGCATGGGCTGCCAAATTCCTTGAATCCATCCAAATCAGCTTGCTCAAGGCTGACGCCTTCGGGGAGGATGAGGTTGCCGCGATTGTCATAGATAGGTCCCTTGAAAACATCAAAGCGCGTGAATTCGCCTTTTAACATCTGATCTAAAATATTCCGCACTAGCTGTATATCTTCTTCCGGTAATTCGGCTACACCGGGCATAAGTGTTTCCCCTTCCATAAAGCCATATAAACCTAAACCGCCGGAATCGGCATCAAAGTACTCCCATCCGCCTTTCCAAGTGCCTGCGCGGCTCTTTTCAACGATATCAGCGTAGATCACACCCCAGTTCCAATACATTGAGGTGAGACAGGTGGGCAGCGTGCAGTTGCCTTTGTAATCATACGTGATACCCCATTTGCCAGGAGGCGCTGCCAATGCCGGGGCAGGCGTATCCGCGCCAGTCATGACGACTTGGGCACCGGCATCAAACAAGGATTTTGCTCCTTCCTGTTCTAGGATGGGATCATGCCAAGTGTTGATAAAGCGGACATCAATAGTGCATTCAGGGCAGGTTTTTTGCACACCTAAAGCAAAGGCATTGCCTAAACGTAACTCCTCTGGGATTGGGAAGGTAGCCATATAGCCAAGCTTGGGGTTGCCATCCATCATGGCACGAGAGCCAGCCAGTATGCCGGCTAAATATTTCATATCTTCCATTGCGCCCATCAGGTTACCGAAGTTCTCACCGTTGGCTTTGTAACCGCTGATATGGATGATGTCGACATCAGGGAATTCGTTCGCGACAATCTCGGAAGCGTCCATAAAGCCAAAAGATGTGGTGAAAATAACATCAAAGCCTTTACGTGCCAGTGAGCGTGTAACCTGTTCAGCATCGGCGCCTTCTGCTACGTTTTCGACATAAGCCGTGTGCACGCCCTCGAGATTTTGCTCTACGTATTGCCGGCCGACATCGTGGGCTTGTGACCAGCCGCCATCGTCATGCGGACCGACGTAAACAAAAGCCACGTTGTAGCAGCCTTCCACTGGTGCAGGCACTTGGTAAGACCCAACGGCTTCAAATGTGGTTTCTGCACGGCAATTTACTTCGGTTGGTTCTGTGGCGGCTGTTTGCCCACAAGCAGAGAGGACGAGGCTAAGAATTAGCAGAGTTGACAATAACCAAATACTTTTTTTCATCTTTTCTCCTTTATTCAATGAACAGTAAAACGACAAATTTATAGGGAGTTTCTCTTTTCTTCGATTGGCTGACTCCTTTCAACTTCCAAAGCTTAAGGCTTGTTAATTTTACTGCAAGGTCAAATTTTTGTGTCAAAATTGGATGATTATTTTTATCTCGACCAGGCTGTCTATTTGTGATGACCCCAAATGTTAATAGTTATCAACTGAAATGGTTTGGCGAGATCTCACCAACCGGTCCATCATGGCAAACCAAGAAGCCCGGTGCCAACCCAAGTTGCTGGCAGGTTGTCTCCGGCAGCTCACAGGATCCACATAACCCAACGCCACAGCGCATAACGCCTTCAAAAGATAGCTGAGCGGGTAAGCCGGCGGTGCGAGCCCAGGCTGCCATGGTAGTTAACATCCCAATGGGTCCGCAGGCATATACTGTTTCAGGCTTTAGGGCATTCTGAGCCTCTGGCAATAAAGCCGTCAGTAACCCTTGTTTTCCAGCGCTGCCATCCTCAGTCGCTAGCCAAACTTGGCAGCCTAGCGACGAGAATTCCTCAACCAACAAAAGATCAGCTCGGCTGCGTGCACCCAAACATACACCCACCTGATTACCCTGCGCACATAAAGATTTGGCTAAAAAACTTAGTGGTGCTGCGCCGTAACCACCGCCGAGAAGTAAATGGGAACGCCCGCGGGATATAAATCCTCTTCCTAACGGACCACGCAGCCATAGGTAATCACCAGGTTGCAGTTGATTGAGCGCATGTGAAAAAGAGCCTACATCCGCCACGGTTATGCGTACTGGGTCATTGTCACTAAGGCTGAAAGGTCTTTCATCAATACCCGGCAGCCAAGCCATTACAAACTGGCCAGGGAGCGCATCTGGTAAGGAATCATTCAAAACAAGGCTACAAGTATATGCATTTTCGGTGCGCTTTTGCTGGACGCGGAAGGCGGAGAAAAGACCAACTGGGTTCACGTCAACGCCTTTCCACGCACATCTCCAAGCTGCGCATAGCCATTATCTTTCATAAAAGTAGCTAGTTCCGTGCAAATTCGACTAAAAACACTTGGACCGTCGTTGATAACCACCGAACCGATACCCACAAGCGTAGCCCCAGCCATAAGCATCTCTGCAGCGTCTATTCCAGAGCTCAATCCGCCGGTACCGATAATCGGGACAGATACCGCCTGGGCAATTTCATACACGCAACGTAACGCAATCGGTTTGAGTGCCGGTCCAGAGAGTCCGCCCGTGCGATTGCTGAGCACCGGCTTAGCTGCTGTGGCATCAATCAACATTGCAGGCATAGTATTAATCGCGGTAATTGCATCGGCACCCTCTTCCACTACTGCTTGGGCTATCAGGCTGATCTCAGGCACATTAGGGGCTAACTTGATACTTATAGGCAGGTTTACGGCTTTGCGTACGGTGCGCGTAACCGCTGCTGCGCTTTCCGCACTTGCTGAAAAAGGTGTGCCGAACTCACTCGCCACGTTGGGGCAGGATATATTCACTTCAATCAGGTCGGGCTCAGCCTCCGCTATAATGCGTGCAACCTCGCCATAATCTTCCAGCCGAGGGGCAAAAATACTGGCAAAGAGCGGCACGCCTAATGCTGCTAATCGCTGTTTTGTCTCACGCAATAAAGGTACTTCTGCGCGTGCCCCGGGGTTGGTCAAGCCGATAGCATTGAGCACGCCGCAATCCCAAGCAACCGTCACAGGATTAGGGTGCCCGGCACGCGCTTCTGGTCCACAGCTCTTAGATGTGATGGCAGCGGCTCCAGAGAGCGCCATCCGCTCCATCAAGCTGGGGCTGGTGCCTAAGATCCCTGACGCTAATACCAGCGGGTTCGTGAGGTTCATCCCCAAAAAGCTGCAGTTGAGCTCAGGTGTTAGCATGTTCTCCTGCGAGGTAGGCGCGTACTTCCAGATAGGTCGTTTGGTCAAGTTTACCCTGGGCATAAAGGCGCCCCAAGATTTCCTGCATGGTAAGTACAGAAGAGACTTGAATGCCATGATCCTTGAGTGCTGCTTTGCCGCCTTGTTCGCGATCGACAAGCACTACTGCTTGATGAATATCCAAGCCAGCTGCACGCAAAGTCTCTGCAGCTGTCAAGATTGACCCACCGCTGGTGATAACATCCTCCAATAAGACAGCGCTTTGCCCTGGTTGGAACACGCCTTCTACTGCTTGAGCAGTACCATGTTCTTTAATCTCTTTACGGGGGTAAACCATGGGGCGTTTAAGCTTGGAAGCTGCGATAGCCGCAATGGGCAGAGCTGCATAAGGCACACCTGCCAGGTAGTCATATTCCATGCCAATTAACTTGTCGATATAGGCATCCACAACCATGTCTAAGACGCTTGGATATGAGACGAGCCGGCGAAGGTCAAGGTAAATAGGCGATTTTTTACCCGAAGCTAAAGTGAAACTGCCAAATTTGATGCATCCAGTGCTAAAGAGACCATCGACCAAATTTCGATAGGGATCATAAGGGGGGAGGTTAAGGTCTAGCCGTGTGTTGGTGATTTGATCACGCAAGACTTGTGCAGCACGCCTGGGGTCTTCTGCTCCGATGATGCTGCGCGAGACCGGGATAATCAACCCCAACTTATCTGAGCGTAAGCCAGCGGATAAAGATTGCTGTAAATCACCTCCTTGGGCACCCACGCCAGGGGCTAAGATCCAACTTTCTGGGCAGAGGTCTCGCACACGTTGCAGTGCTTCGGGCTGGGTAGCGCCGACAACCAAGCCGATTTGCTCCGGTGAACCCCAAGTCTTGGAAATTTGGGCGATGTATTCGTAGAGTGGCGGTGTTCCATAGTTTTGAATGGCGGTAGCGGAAGGATTGGAGGTCTGGCAGAGTAGAAACACAAATTTATCAGGTTCTTCCAGAAAAGGTGTGATGCTATCTTGGCCTAAGAAAGGGCTGAGCGTAACGGCGTCAGCATTATATTGCGCGTATGCTGCATATGCGTAAGCTTGAGCAGTAGAACCAATATCACCCC
>DNSH01000050.1:0-3121 GCA_003499715.1 Candidatus Mesolinea sp.
CTGAAGGTGAATTAATCTTTAGCAAGAAGCCGAAAAGCTCCTCCGAGAATGTTTCTACGGATGCACCTGCTGCGGAAGTAGCTTCTGCAGGCTAAACTAAAAGCTAAAAAGATATGGAACAAAAAAGCCGCCCTATTCTCTGGGGCGGCTTTCATTAATTAACCAAACCGTAAGAGATAGGCTGGGAATATCCTAAGGATTTGTCAAATGATTTATACTTATTCTATGCAAAAGGACTTAGCTGAAGTCAAGGCACTGCTTAGCACAATTCCATTACTTTCTGCTTTAGGCGAGGAAGAGCTGCCGTCGCTGGCTGGTGAGTTCTCCAGCCTCGACCTAAAAGCTGGGCAGAGCCTTTATTCCGTAGGGGATCCAACCGATGGTCTCTACTTGCTCGCCAATGGCAAAATGCAATGCTTGCAAGCGGGAGAGCCGCAGAAGGCTGAAATACTGACCGCGGGAGAATGGGTCGGGGAGGAGAGCCTACAAGGCGAGCCGCAGCGCAAATGCAGCGCCAGCGCTCTAACCGACTGCGCACTCCTCTATTTAGATAATTTCCAGGTCAAGGAATTACTCTTGGAGCACCCTGCAGTCCACGAAACTTATAAGGTGCTGCTTAAGAGCCGCAAAATGGCAGAGCGCATTCCACTCACCTGGTTACAGCCAAATGAACACATTTATTTGATGACACGCAAACACCCTGTTTTTCTACTGCTCAACGTGCTTTGGCCGATCTTGACCTTTGGGCTTGTGATGGCACTGTTAGTCCTTTTTGCGCAGCAATGGGCTGGGATTGCAGCCGTGGTACTTACGGGTGCATTTACACTTTGTGGCTTATGGTTAGCATGGAATATCAACAACTGGGCAAACGATTTTTACATCATCACTGATAAGCGCTTGGTGTGGGTGGAGCATGTTTCGGGCTTATATGATAGCCGGCAGGAAGCGCCTTTAGGTACCTTGCTTTCTGTGGGCATCCAAAAGACGGTGATGGGTGCAATATTTGGTTATGCGGATATTGTCGTGCGCACGTATGTTGGTAATATCCGCTTTAATCGCGTGGGGGACGCTCCCATCATTGGGAAGTTGATCGAGGTTTACTGGAAGAAATCCAAAATCGGTGATCGCGACGAAGAAGCAGAGACAATGCGCGCTGCCTTGCGCCGCAAGTTAGGCGGAGAAGCGGAAACCCCCGCTGAAGAAGAATTGATAAGCGAGCCACCGCTGGATGTTGAAAAAGAACAGCCAGCCGAAAAAAACTTTTTTCAGTGGCTCTTTCAGGATTTCTTGCGCATCCATGTGGAAGATGAACATATCATCACCTATCGCAAGCACTGGCTCGTGTTGCTGCGCATGTCAATCCTGCCATTGCTCGGGTTAATCATCGCGCTAATTTTTTTGGTCGGTGTCGTAACTTGGAATATCACTGGCATCCCTTATGAACTGGGCGTGATGATGGGTTTCCTGTTGACAGTTTTTATGTTGTGTTGGCTGATTTATCGTTACATTGATTGGCGCGATGATGTATTCCAGCTGACGCCAACCCAAGTGATCGACATCGACCGCAAACCCTTTGGGCGGCTGTCCCGCCGCTCGGCACCCCTCGAAAATATCTTGAGTATTGAGTATGAACGCCGGGGCATTTTCCAGATGCTGTTCAATTTCGGCACGGTTTACATTACCGTCGGTAATACCCAGCTTACTTTCAACGAGGTCTCGCGCCCAGCGGATGTGCAGCAACAAATTTTTGCGGGCATGGGCGCACATGCCGAGGAATTGCGGCAGCGGGAGATTGATGAAGAACGCGAGCGCATGACTGAATGGTTAAAGGTTTACCATGAGGAGAGTCAATCGCAAGACACTACAAAACAGTTGAGAACCCCACCGCCCTAAAGTAAAATGGCTCTAGAATTTGAAACAGGAAGTGAAGAAACAGTGGCAGTTTTAGATATTGTAAAATTCCCTGACCCCGGGCTGAGGTTGAAAGCAAAACCGGTTCAAACTTTTGATAAATCTTTGCAAAAGCTCATTGATGATATGTTCGAAACCTTGCGCGCTGCGCTAGGGGTGGGTTTAGCTGCACCACAAATTGGGCAATCCTTGCGCTTAGTAGTGGTTGAATATGCCGATGAGGAAGAGGAAAACGCCAAGCTCAAAACGTACGTGCTAATTAACCCTGAGATAGTAAAGACTTCACCAGAAACCGTGGTGGCGACGGAAGCCTGTTTATCCTTGCCCAATTTAGCCGGCGATGTTGAGCGTCACGAGGTTATCACCGTCAAAGCCAAAAACCGCTATGGTCAACCGATGAAAATTACAGTAAGGGGTTGGTTAGCGCGCATCTTTCAGCATGAAATTGACCATCTCAATGGTGTGCTTTATATTGACCGAGCCACAAATATGTATGACCTTACCGATGAGGAGATGGCTGAAATCAAAGACTGATGCATCTGACTAGATTGGCGCTAACGAATTTTCGCATTTTCTCCCGTTTGGACCTCCACCTGCCCAAACGGGTGATTTTGCTATCCGGCGGCAACGCACAAGGTAAGACGACTATCCTGGAAGCTATTGCTTATCTGGCAAATTTTTCCTCATTCACTGCCAGCTCTGACCGCCAGCTGCTCAACTTCAATCTTTCCCCTCAGCCGCAATTAGTTGGGCGGATTGTAGGGGAGTTCCAGCGTGGGATTAAAACGCACACCCTTGAGGTTCGCTTCATCCAAGAATATAACGGTAACCCGAACGCGCCACGTTTCCGTAAAGAGGTGCTGTTAGATGGGGTAAAAAAGCACTTAGGAGAGCTTTATGGGCAGTTTAATGCCGTCACTTTATTACCCCAAATGATGCGCATTGTGGAAGGTTCGCCTTCCGACCGCCGGCTATACTTAGATGAGGTGCTCTCTCAAGTGGAGCCAGGCTATGCGCGGCACTTAGCTAATTATAACAAGGCGTTGACCCAGCGTAATGCCCTGCTGAAGAATTTGAGCGAACACGGGGGAGATGTACGCCAGTTAGAGGCTTGGGATGGAATGCTTTCTGAACACGGTGCGCAAATCATGCACGCAAGAATCCAAGCTTTGCAAGAATTGGAAACGTTAGCGCTCCCCATTCACCAGCA
>DNSH01000050.1:3307-8503 GCA_003499715.1 Candidatus Mesolinea sp.
GGGCAGT
Source organism: Candidatus Mesolinea sp. (assembly GCA_003499715.1). Taxonomy (GTDB): domain Bacteria; phylum Chloroflexota; class Anaerolineae; order Anaerolineales; family Anaerolineaceae; genus Mesolinea. The sequence goes on from DNSH01000050.1 coordinate 3,315, forward strand.
TAGCTTTGCCGGTGCAAACTTCAGTAGATCGTTCGGGCATTAATGCACAAGAGATTGACGAGGGTTTACACAAGGCACTTCATGCGGCTTACCGTCAAGATATCAGCCGGGGGATGACCACCTTAGGTCCGCATCGGGATGAATTCCGCTTCTTGTGCAATCGTATCGATTTAGGGGATTATGGATCCCGCGGGCAGGCACATACTGCCATGCTTTCGCTGAAATTTGCTGAGGTCCAGTGGATGCACGCTAAGACAGGCGAATGGCCTGTGCTGCTATTAGATGAAATTATGGCGGAGCTGGACCCACAACGCCGCCAGGATTTACTCCAGGTTTTGAATGACGTTGAGCAAGCCTTCCTCACCTCCACCGATCCAGAGCTGTTTACAGAGGAATTCCGCAGCCGGCACGAAATCTGGCAATTGCAGGATGGGATTGTGCTTCAAAGCCCTAATCGTTAAGAACGAATTATGGATAGGAGCCTAGGATGCAAGGAGAAGCAGTTCAGATAGAAGCGCGTAAAGTCTGGATTGCCCGGTTGCTTGTGGCAATCGTTATTTTTATCAATCTGCAAGCTGCCGTGCAATATCTGCTTAATCCGAATGCCTATTCTGGCGCGTTTGAGCTAGAAGGAGTCCCTGGTATGGCTGCGGTGATGGGCGTAGGGATATTGTATGTGATGTGGCAGGTGCCTTATGTTTTTGCTGCAATTAATCCAATTGCGCATAGGTTATCGATGACCGAAGCTGTGCTGATGCAAACTATCGGGCTGCTGGGGGAAACCTGGATGCGCAGCCGCATTCCTGCAGAGCACGCGATTTTGCGCAATAGCATCTTGCGCTACATATTTTTTGATGCTGGAGGACTAGTGCTGCTTATTATCGCTTGGTTTTTGGTTAAGGAAAATGTCATAGCTCAAAAGAAAGCTGAGGATTAATGTTAAAAGAATTAGTTGCAAAAAACCGTAGTTACCGCCGTTTCGACGAAAGTGTCCGCATACCACGCGAAACTTTGGTAGAGCTCGTTGAGTTGGCAAGGCTTTGCCCGAGCGGCGCCAACCTGCAACCCCTGCGGTTTGCCTTGGTGAGTGAGAAACCTTTAACCGATAGAGTATTTCCTTTACTTAAATTTGCAGCTTACTTGCAGGATTGGGCTGGCCCTGCTGAAGGAGAGCGGCCCACAGCGTATATTGTGGTAATGGTCGATGAGCGCATCAAGCGCCAAGCAGACATAGATGCTGGCATTGCCGCGCAGACGATGATGTTAGGCGCAGTAGAGAAGGGATATGGCGGCTGCATGATGAGCTCAGTCCAACGCGAAAAATTAGCTGAATTGCTAGGCTTACCGGAATACTACCAGATCGTTTTGGTGATGGCATTAGGCAAGCCAAATGAACGGGTGGTGCTGGAAGATGTGGATGAATCCGGCAGTATTAAGTACTACCGTGATGAGCAAGGTGTGCATCACGTCCCCAAGCGCACGCTCAAAGAGTTAATCTGGGAATCATAAGGGAATTGAATACTCAGGTCAGCCTATAAGCCGTATTCTGTCGCGGGTGGGCATCTATCTGGGTGCGCTGTCACCAGCGCACTCTAGCGGTCTACCCGGAGATCAACAGTGCCGAGCCAGCACTGGCAATTAGCTTTTCCCCTGTTTGACCTTGCACCGGAAGGGGGTTGCCTGGCCGTGGATATTGCTACCCGCGCCGGTGGTCTCTTACACCACCTTTTCACCCTTACACGGCTGCGATTGCAGCGTGCGGAATGTTTCTGTGGCCCGATCCAGAAGCTTACGCCTCTCCAGGTGTTACCTGGCTTCCTGCTCTATGGTGTACGGACTTTCCTCACTGCTCTCTATGGAACAGCGCGCTCACCCAGCTGACCTGAGCACTTAAATCATACCCGGCAAAGCGTTAAAAATCAAATTTTATGGGTATATATCAATATAGTTTTGGGGGTAGTGCTTTATTGATACTTTGAAATTCTCCGAATTGCCTACTTAAGGTAAGTTTTTTTCTTTCTCGGGTGATTTGATCTTTCCCTAAAGTAGGTTTTTCAGCTAAAATAAGTGCCGACTTATGAGGTGAAAATTGAAGAAGAAGAACACAAAACTCATCATTGGCATAGTTATTATCGTTGCAGCCGTAGTGTACTTGATTGCTTCCTCCACGCTTTCGCAGTCCCAATATTTTTTGACTGTGGAAGAGCTGCAATCCAATCAAGCGGAATACGTAGGTAAGAATGTACGCATGTCTGGCGCGGTATTGGGGGATACGATTAAGTACGACCCGCAAACCTTAGAGCTGACTTTTCAGGTGGCACAAATCCCTGGTGATCACCGTGTGATTGAGCAGATGGGGGGAATGTCTGTGGTTTTAGCGCAAGCGGCTCACGACCCGACTCTGCCTAAGATGACGGTCCATTACGTAGGTCCTCGCCCAGATTTACTCAAAGATGAAGCCCAAGCGATAATCACCGGCTCTTTAGACGAAAATGGCATTTTCCAAGCGAGCGAATTGCTGTTGAAGTGCCCTTCCAAGTATCAATCTGAGCTTCCAGAACAAAGTAAGTAAAAATCCCTAATTGACAGAGGCAAAAAATGTTTTTTGCAGGTCTCATCCCATCTTATTTAGCACTGCTCGCTTTTTTAGTTGCAATAGTGTTAACTGTCTTAGCAATATGGCGTAAACAATCCGAACTACCAAAGCTCGTAAGCCTTTTGGCTAAATTTGCTTTCATCCTGCAGACACTTGGGGTGATTAGCTTAGTGGTCATGCTTGTCTTGGAAGATTACACAAATTATTACGTGGCATCGGTGGTAAACCCAGCCATGCCGGGGATCCTCAAAGTAACAGCTCTATGGGGTGGTCAAGCCGGATCACTATTCTTTTGGAGTTGGTTAGTCTCGCTTATTGTTTTTATTGCCCTCTCAAGCAAACGCAAATTGATCGATGCGTGGTCTTTTCTTGTTTTAGCTGCCAATGTGAGCTTCTTTTTAGGGCTTTCGCTTTTTGGGGATAATCCCTTCATGCGAATCTGGGCATTGAGCGATGGCAGCTTAGTTTCATCCCTCTTTGCACCGGAGGCGGGTGCTGTGGTTCATAAACTCAGCATTGGAATGGGGTTGAACCCACTCCTCAGGCACCCTGGGATGATCATTCATCCACCCATGCTGTATCTGGGATATGCACTTTTCTTTGTTCCGTTTGCGGTAGGGATCTCAACACTTATCCAGAAACGGAATGATGATCAATTGATTCACGATACCCGCACGTGGGTTGTTCTTGGCTGGGTCTTCTTAACTGGCGGGATTGTCTTAGGCAGCTGGTGGTCTTATGACGTCTTGGGCTGGGGTGGATACTGGGCTTGGGATCCTGTGGAAACGGCATCGCTCTTGCCTTGGCTGACAGCTACAGCGTTGTTACACAGCTTCTTGCTGGAGCGTAAACGCGGCATATTTAAACGATTTAATTTCGTGTTAGTGCTGCTCACCTATTTGCTTGTTATTTTTAGTATTTTCGTCACCCGCTCCGGATTGGTCAATTCAGTTCATGCTTTTAGCGAGAGCACAATCTCCATACCCTTATTGGTTTTTATGTGTTTTTGGCTGTTAACCTCGATAGTTCTCTTGGTATGGCGATGGAAAGCATTAGGCGGAGAGTTCGAGATTAGCTCTCCATTCAACCGAGAAGCATTTTTCTTGTATACCAATATCATTTTGCTCGCGTTGACAGCGGTTTGTTTGTGGGGGTTAATATTTCCACTGATCAATGGCGCTCTGACAGGCAACCAGGTCGTTTTGGATCGGGGGTATTATGACCGCACGACTACGCCGCTTTTTTTGTTGCTGGTTTTCTTGTTAGCGATATGTCCGTTAATCGGATGGAATGCGGTTCAGCTGAAGAAGATCGGGAAGAAGTTATGGATCCCACTGGGGCTGTCAGTCCTAACGGTCGTGATCCTCTTTCTCAGTCGTTTACGCATTGCAATGGCGCTAGCTGGCATTTTCCTTGTGGCTTTGGGGCTCTTTACCCTGCTCACGCTCACCATTCGTGATGGGATCGCAGTCGGATTTTCGAAGTTCTGGGCATTCCTCTGGAAGCAGCGTAACCGCTACGGGGCTTGGCTGGTCCATGCTGGAATTCTATTAATTGCTTTAGGTATCGTGGGGATGGAAACGCTCTCTACGAACATTCAAGGCACTATGCTGCCTCATGAAAAAATGCCGCTCATGGGTTATGAAATAGAATTCAATAGTATCAGTGAAACTTTCACAAACCCTGAATATATGACTGCACAGTCAGATACAACCCTCTATAAAGATGGAAAAGAAATTGCTCGGCTTTATCCAGCGCAGCATATTTACCCAGAGCGCAACCAGTTTATCAGCATTCCAGCAGTAGATAGCAACCTGGGCAGAGATGTATATCTCCTCCTGGTTGGTTATAACGTTGATGTGCCTTATATTACTTTGAGAATGTCGGTCAATCCCTTAATCAACTTTATGTGGTTGGGGGGTATATTCCTCGTCCTCGGTGGATTGTGTGTGGCAACCACCTCAAGCCATGTACGCGAAGATGAAGAACTTGTGCAGGAGGAACCGCTTGAGGTTTGAAGCTAAAAAGCTCTGCAAGGCTTATGGTGTGCAGCGTGTGCTGCAGAACTTAGACATCAGCTTACAGTCTGGAGAGCTTGTTTGCCTGCTGGGTCCAAATGGCGCCGGAAAGAGTACCTTGATCCGCTTACTCAGTGGATTGCTCAAACCAACCGCTGGGGAGATCACGATCGACGGCACGTTGGCAGATTTCAGCGAAGCTGAGATCAGGCGCCGGATTGGCCTTATTTTGCATCAGACCTTTTTATATGAACAACTTACTGGCTTAGAAAACCTGCAGCTTTACGCCCGCCTCTATGGAACGAGGCTTACCGAAAGTGACCTTAAACAGCTTATGGTAAGGGTTGGCTTAGGCAAGGTACGCCCAGTTCCCGTGCGAAGTTACTCTCGTGGGATGAAGCAGCGCCTGACCATTGCCCGCGCTTTGCTTAATGAACCGCAGATTTTACTCCTGGATGAACCTTATACTGGCTTAGATCAGCAAGGATCGACCATGCTCAATCAATTATTGATCGAGGAAAAGGAACAGCAACGCATTATTTTGATCACAACCCACGAGCTTAGCTTTATCCGCC
>DNSH01000143.1:0-3242 GCA_003499715.1 Candidatus Mesolinea sp.
ACCTGCTTTTTCAGCTGCTACCAAAATAGAACCTTCGGTAGGATCGCCGACAATGCGATAGGTAGGCTTGCCATCGCTTTCACCACTCAATTCAAGCTGAGCATCATTATTCAGCGCGCCGATCCATAGAGCTGTTCCTACTCCGCGATAAGCTTTGAAGTCAATCTTCTGATCACCATTCAAAAATTCACCATGTGGTTCATAACCGCTTCCGGTGACTGTAATAAATTTTCCATCTGCCCAAAGGCGTGTAACCGTCATCTGGTTTTGGGTCAGGGTTCCAGTTTTATCTGAGCAAATCACAGTCACCGAGCCCAAGGTCTCGACAGAGGCTAATTTGCGGATGAGCGCATGGCGCTTGACCATTTCACGCATCCCGCCGGCAAGGCTGATGGTTACAACGGCAGGTAAGCCTTCGGGCACAGCCGCAATGGCGAGGGAGACTGCAATCATGAAGAGGTTGAGCAGCTCCTGGACAGTTGCAGGATCACTCAAAGAAAAATGGTCGGCTGCAAAGAATAACCGTGCCACACCGATAATAAAAACAAGGATGCAGACAATAATAGCGCCAATACCAAGGGTCTTGCCGAGCTGGTCCAAGCGTTTCATCAGCGGAGTTTGTTCTTCTTCTACGGTTTGCAGCATGGTAGCAATCATGCCTAATTGGGTGTTCATGCCGGTGCTGGTCACGATGCCTTTGCCACGCCCATAGGTAACCAACGTGCCCATAAACGCAGTGTTGCGTCGATCTCCAATGGGGATGTCTTCCTCAAGCACCACATCGGCGCTCTTCTTTACTGGCACCGATTCACCTGTTAGGGAGGACTCGTCGATGCTTAGGTTGACGGCTTCTAGCAGCCGGATATCTGCTGGAACGTAGTTGCCCGCTTCGATGAAAACGATATCACCGGGCACGAGCTTTGGCGCTGGCAGTGAAATGCGATGGCCATCACGCAGCACTTGCGCTTCGGGTGCAGCTAACTTTTTTAGCGCTGCCAGGGACTCTTCCGCGCGGGATTCCTGCACAATGCCCATGATGGCATTGAAGATCACGATGAGCAAAATAGCGCCAGCTTCCACGTAATCCCCGAGCAACGCGGAGATAATTGCAGCGCCAATGAGCAGCCAAATGACAAAGCTGTTGATTTGCCCCCAGAGCATCTCCCAGAAGGTAGTACGCTCTTTCTCTACCAGTTCGTTGGGGCCGAAGCGTTCCAACCGGCGGGTAGCTTCCTCTGTGGAAAGGCCTCTTTCCAGCTCAACGTGCAGCTTGCTTAGCACCTCTTCAGGTGTAAGTGCGTGCCAGGAAACATTAGGTTCAAGATTGTCCTTAGGTTCCTGCGATATTGGTTTCTCACTCATGATGTAATCCTCCTTCAATGCCAACGTGCATACCGCCATATTATATTCTAAGAAGGCGGAGTTCTGCGAATGGCAGAATTAAAAAAGTTGTACTTGGAACACTATGGAATAAAATGCTGTTGATACATACTATTACGAGATCAATATTCTCGAAGATTTCCTAAAGGTGATTCCATCGGTTTTCGAAGTGGAAACACTGCCTGTGTTAGAATCAGGGCATGACCTGGAATATCTGCGGGCATGATACAGCCATCGCTTTCCTCAAAGAGCACACCCAACCTGAAAAACTACGTCATGCATACCTGATAACCGGTCCTGCGGGCGTTGGGCGCACCACGTTGGCTTTAGCCTTCATTAAAGCACTTAACTGCCTCAAACCACCGGCGCCAGGCGAATTCTGTGACCATTGTTTCGCTTGCCGGCAGATTAATGCCGGGGCTTTTTCTGATCTGACCATCTTAGCGCCTCTTGAGGGGCACCAAGATTTACGGATAGATCAGATTCGCGAGATGCAACAAGCGTTGGCTTTGGCACCCTACCAAGCTCAATACCGTATTGTGCTCATTCAAGATTTTCAGCGTGCGACGGCAGCTGCTTCTAATGCGCTGCTCAAATCCTTGGAGGAACCTCCAGCGCGAGCAGTGCTGATCCTGACTGCTGATGCCCAGGAGAGTTTGCTGGAGACGATTGCTTCGCGCTGTGAGATCTTGCGCTTGCGTCCCATGCCTGTAGATGCAGCTGCTCATTGCTTGGCAGAAGCCTATCAAATCCCGCCGGACCAAGCAAAGCTGCTCGCACACCTCACTTCAGGGCGTATTGGTGCAGCTGTCAAGCTTTATCAAAACCCGGACTTGCTTAGCGCTTATGAGGATGCCTTGGATACGCTGGCAGAGCTGCTTGCAGTCAACCGCCGGCAAAGGTTGCAATTTGTGGAGAGCCTTAGCCGTAAAAAAGGCAGCTTACGTGAATCTGCTGCTGACCTGATTGCAATTTGGCTCACTTACTGGCGCGATGTGCTGATTGCCAGCAGCGACGCTGAGATTGCATTGGTCAACCAAAGCCGGCAGGATGCCATCCAGTGGGTAGCGCAACAGATGGACTTTGCCGAAATTCATGCCGCCGTCCAGATTTGCGAGAAAGCTTTAGACCAGTTAGAAAAATACATAAATCCTCGCCTTGTGCTAGAAAATCTGTTGCTGAATATGCCTATTTTGGGGGCAAAGGAACCCCAGAAAGCTACCAGGAACGTTTCATATAATGACTGAGGCTTGCACTAGAAAACGAAGCTCGCTGAAAGACCTGATCGCCGTGTTTTTACGCATCGGGATTACCAGCTTTGGTTCTCCCACCGCGCATATTGCCATGATGGAACATGAGGTTGTACGCAAACGCGGCTGGATTACGGAAGAGCATTTCTTGGAAATGTTAGCTGCTACCCATCTGGTGCCAGGGCCGAACGCCACCGAAATGGCTATGCATATTGGCTACGTTCAGGCTGGATACCTTGGTCTTATTGTGGCGGGCATTAGTTTCATACTCCCCTCGTTTATCGCTACGGTGGCAATGGCGTGGCTTTACATCCGATATGGCTCACTGCCACAAACTGCCGCGATTTTTTACGTTCTCAACCCACTGGTGCTGGCAATTGTCATCAATACAGTCTGGAGCATCGGCAAGACCTCCCTCCTGGGTTGGCAAAGTGTACTCATCTTCGGATTGGCGTTGGTATCAGCATTTTTAGGGGTTGACGAGTTAATCATTTTGTTGGGGTCTGCCATTTTAGGCTTGCTGCTTTATCATACGCTTACGAAGCCACCTGAAAAAGTTGCTTTGTCAATGTTTAGTTTAGCGCCATTACCATTGCTCATCCCTTTTTTGCA
>DNSH01000143.1:3388-3706 GCA_003499715.1 Candidatus Mesolinea sp.
TGCAATCAAAGGTTGTCCAGCTTTTCTTATATTTCCTGCGTACCGGGGCAGTACTCTTTGGCTCGGCGTTAGTGCTGTTTCCATTAGTTAAAGATGACGTTGTTACACGTTTTGGTTGGTTGAGCTTGCCGCAGCTGGTGGATGCTATTGCCGTGGGACAGATGACGCCCGGACCAGTTTCTTCGGCTGTGACTTTTATTGGCTATATGGTGGCGGGTATGCCAGGGGCAATTGCTGCCACAGTGGGCTTGTTTCTGCCATCTTTCCTCATTGTCATGGCGCTTGGACCTTTGCTTGCGCGTATGTCCAAATCCCTTA
>DNSH01000123.1 GCA_003499715.1 Candidatus Mesolinea sp.
GAGGTGTGCGTTCAGTTCCTCGAATTCCCTGCCGCTCACAAGCCGAAAATCCATGAATACGTGATGCTTATAAGCGTCAAGAGCAAAGAACATCCCATGTTCGCGAATATCCTGCACCGAGCGTATATATTCGAGTTTTTCGATGTAGTCTCTAAAAGTTATAAATGTGTTGGAATCACTGCCGAGTTGGAGCGCGTCGGCTAATTCACTTGTCTCCAGATGGGCATTCTCAGAACCTTTCACTAAATAAGGCACCGAGGTTTTAATCCAACCCGAGGTGGAGCCATAGCGGTTGTGGTAAACCACTAAAGCCGCTTGACCCCCCTCGGTATTACTGTAAGCAAAAACGTTATCATCCACACTTCCTGAAGGCGTATAGAAGTCGTACAGTCTGAAGTTATCCACGTTGGCAAAAACGCGCCGGCGGTGAACAAGAGGGAAAACGTCGGTTTCGTGCCGATGGATGAGATAATAATCTGGGGTTTCATCCCAATAGGGGCGGTAATATTCCATGCCATATTTCTCGGCATAACCCTCGATTTGTCCATGCCCAAACATCGGTAACCCTGGCATGGTGATCATCACGGTACAAATACCAAAGTATTTATCACCTTTGCCAAATTGTTCTACCGCAGTTTTTTCATCTGGATTATTCATAAAGTTAACGTAGCGCTTGAGAATTTGCGGGTCGTAAACCAATGTATTTTTAATTAGCTGGCGATATTTATCGTTTTCTTCGTTGCGCAGCATGTTCATAAACGCACTGTTATACACGCGATGCATTCCTAAGGTGCGGACAAAATAGCCTTCCATCAGCCAGAAAGCTTCTGCCAGCAAGAGTGTATCCGGAACCTCCTTAGCTACCCGTTCGACCACTTCGCGCCAAAATTCGTTAGGCATGGCACGGTCAAATTCCTCTTTGGTCATAGCATGCTCAGCACGCGATGGAATGTCGCCTCCAGTGCCCGGCTGCGGGAACCATAGGCGCTGGTAATGCTTTTTTGTCAGCGTCATGGCTGCATCGAAGCGAATGATGGGGAATTTGCGTGCTACCGAAAGAATGGTTTGGATGACAGCTTCGCGTACTTCTGGGTTGAGGTAATTGAGTTGAGCCGTGTCATTCCAAGGCATACTGGTGCCGTCATTTCCGTGATAGATGAAGCGCGTATCGCCATTGCGGTGGTCATAGCGCTTGAAGACGACAGCCGCATCGCTGCGGGTGTAATAGTGATCTTCAATGTTGATGCTAATATCAGGGTTTTGGGAGAGATCCGGCCCGTTGAAAGTGTAATTTGGGAACGGACTGTAACCCTGACCGATAAACCAGTCTGGGTGCTCATAAACCCAATCTGAGTCTATGCCCATGTGATTGGGGACCATATCACTCGCTAAGCGGATCCCGCGCTGGCCGGCACGTTGGCTGAGGTTCTGATAAGCAGCTTCACCGCCCAAGCGCTCTGCAATTTGGTAGCGCGCCAGTGAATAGGCTGAGGAGACTGCATCGGGGTTACCGCATAATTGCTTTATGCGGCGGGAAGCTTCGCTGCGTTCCCATAAGCCAATCAGCCACAGGCCCGTAAAACCCCAGCGTGCTAATTGGTCTAAAGTTTCATCTGGCACTTGATCGAGGCGCTCAATTGGGCGCTGAAATTGTTTTGAGAGCTGATTGAGCCACACAAAAGTGTTCTTAGCAATCATCACTACCCTTGGCATCCAATCGCTATCGGGGCTGAAGCGCTCGACTTCAAGATCTTGGTTTGCATAATCGGGCACCAGCGTAGGCCCAGGGCCGGTAAAAGTAGCGCGCTCCTCCTCCTTGATTAAATCAAGGCTGCCAAGCAATCGGTAGAGAAATTTCCCTAAGTATTTTGCCCAGTGTTGGCGGATGTACTCCAACTGACCACTCAAGGATTGCGGCACCACGATGGCAGGCGTGCGCAACATTGTGACAAGGTCCTGATTTTCAGGACCAAAGACAGGTTGATGTTTGAAGAACACTTTGATGCCATCAATGATTTGATCGTAAGCAGTAGTTTTTTGGAGCTTACTGTCGTCAAAGAGCTCAGAATACGGTTCAGCCGCTGGGTTGGCGTTGGTTAACCAGAGCATCAGCAATTCTTCGAGGGCTAATTGATAGTGCGAAACTCCCGCTGTTTCGCCAGCCAGATAATCCTTTAAGCTCACATTGCCTTGATAGACATCCACCGGCGGAAACTCGTTTAGAAAAGCTTCCAAGCTGGATTCAACCTTTTCTTTGCCTAATTTAGTAATCAGCTCAGTATAGAGTGCTTCACGAATGTCCTTCCCATATTCCTGATAATATTCAGAAACGATAAGATGAAAAATCTCATCAATCAATCCTAAGGCGTTAATTTGGCCTGGGGAAACGAAGCCTTTATCTCCTGGTTTTTTCTGAGCATTGATTTGCGCAGCAAACTGGCGCGCAGCCTGAAAATTGGAAAAAATGACATTACCGTTTAATGAGAATAAGACCTGGTCGAACTTATACTTATCGCGGCTTGCACGGGAAACATGGAACTCCATCATGAGGGCTCTCCTTAATTATGCTGGCTGTGACTCTGCAATGGTGTTCAATAGTACCCAACAGGTTCTACAGCCAAAGGACATATTATCCAGTGGTTTTTGATTCCTTAGGGTGCTCTTGAACACCGGTACTGTGGTAATTTTATCATTCTTGTCTGAGAATGTGGGTGAAAATATTCGAGCCTGATCCGCCGATATTTTGTGCCATCCCATAGCGGTTGCGCTGGACCTGGGTAGCACCGGCCTCTCCACGTAATTGCAAGGTGACTTCGACAAGTTGGTAAATACCAGTCGCACCAACGGGGTGACCACGCGCTTTCAATCCTCCCATGGTTGCTACAGGGATTTCGCCATCAATCTTTATTTTTTCTTCTAACGCCATGCGTGGACCTTGACCAGGTTCACAAAAACCGCAAGATTCTAAGGCTAGGGCTGCCATAATTGAAAAAGCATCGTGATATTCGAATACGCCGATATCCTTAGGGCTTATGCCGGCTTGGGCATACGCTTTGCGAGCAGATTCCCGTGCGGCGAAGAGCTGCATGGGGTTTGCGCGATGCTGAATAGAGATGGTATCCGTTGCTGCTGCAGATGCTGCCACGCTTACAGATCGGTGCTTCCCATTTGGTCGGGAATTGGTAATAAAAATCGCAGCTGCGCCGTCACACACTGGGGAAGCGTCTAACAAGTTGATTGGGTCGCAAACCATGCCGGCACGTTCAAAATCAGCTGTACTAATCTTGTTGTGAAAGCGGGCATTAGGGTTGTGCACCGCATTTGCATGGGCATTAATCGAAAAACCGGAGAAATCCCGCGCTTCCCAGCCATATTCATACATATAGCGACGCATCAATAATGCATTTAGCGCCACAAAAGAGACACCAAAATCGCCTTCAAGTTCAGCATCAGAGGCTGTCACCAGGCTGGCAGTTATTTCATTGATGGGCGAATCGGTCATTTTCTCTACGCCTATGATTAGCGCAGAGGACAGCTCTCCTGATCCTACAGCCATCAGACCTGCCCGAAAGGCAGCAGCACCAGAACCGCAGGCGGCCTCGATGCTCAGGCTTTCCTTGTGATGCGCACCGATCCAATCAGCAATGAGTGCACCTAACTGCAACTGCTTATTAGCTGTTCCGGACATCATATTTCCAATAAAGATGCCCTCCGGGTAACCCAACTCGGCATCTTCAATAGCCATGAGCGCAGCATCTCCAGCTAATTCCTTAAGAGATTTCTCCCAATTTTCTCTAACCGGGGTTTGACCAACCCCAGCGATATATACTTTTTCCATACAAGTTCCTTATTCCTCTCAGGTTTCAATTTATTCTATTGCTAAACTCTCTAAAAAACTCTCAAACTTTGTGCGCTTGTAGGTATAATCTCAGAAAATGACCTAAAGGAGCCCAAAATGGCGATCTTTGATATCAGTATAGGCATCGATGAAAACTTGCCGCTCTGGCCAGGAGACCCAGAACTAAGGCTACAATGGGCAGCGAACATCGAACAGGGTGATTTGGTAAATCTCACTGAACTTTCTATGGGTATCCATACCGGTACACATATCGACGCACCGTTGCATTTTTTGCCTAATGGTAAACCGATCGATAGTTTGAGCTTAAATGTTTTCGTGGGGGAAGCTCAGGTTGTGGCGATTCCACAAAATGTGAATTTGATCACCGTTGATATTTTGCAAGATGTATGCGAAATTAATGCAGCCCGGATCCTTTTTAAGACTAAAAATTCGCAGCTTTGGGAGACTTCTAAATTTCAGCAGGATTACGTCGCCTTAGAAGCCAGCGCTGCCCAGTGGTTGGTGGATCAGGGTGTACAGCTGGTCGGGATTGATTATCTTTCCATCGCGCCTTTCAAAGACCCAGCCCCAACACATGAAACTCTGTTGAATAATGAGGTGGTCATCGTTGAGAGCTTGGATTTGCGTTTGGTTAAACCCGGAATATATACCTTGATTTGCCTACCCCTTAAGCTGGTAGGCAGGGAGGCTGCACCCGCCCGGGCAATCTTGCTTAGCCCAGAAGTTTAGGCAACCTGCATATAACTTAGTTTTTAGCTAACCCTCGATAATGGGCATCGTTATCAGGTGAAAAGCCAAGGTTTCCACATCGCGTGCCTTTT
>DNSH01000142.1 GCA_003499715.1 Candidatus Mesolinea sp.
CCAGACGGGAAATCGTGCTTGGACCAGTGTTGCAGCCACTTGGGCAAGTCATCAACCCCACTAACTTGAATAACTTGATTGAATTAGCGCAGGAGAGGGAAGACCCAACCTCACTCGAAAGCTTACTCCGCGTTAATTTAGATCTGATACGCCAAGCTGGCTACGCTATGCAGCGCCAAGGGCTTGCGTTAGGCAGCGATATGGAAGCAGCGAGCAAACATCTCGAAAAATGCTTAAGGCAAATTCTTGACTTAGAAAACTTAGATAAAAAATTAGGACTTTCCGGTAAAAAGATTGCGCCGCTCCTAAGCAAGGCTTTGCAAGAAATCGATCCGCGGGCTAAGTTTGTGCTGCTTATCTGGAATTTCCTGAGCAACTTAGCTGGTCCTGCTAATGAAGCAGAGAACACGCAAATTGCACGACGCTTCTTAGATGAAGAACCAACTTCGCAATTGGTGACAGAAACTCTAAAGGGTCTAAGTTTTGGCGATTATGAAGCGTATAAAGCCTGCCAAGCTATTAAATGGATGTTGACCAACACAAACTGGCTAAGCGAAAAAGATTTGACCCCAAGCGAGCTTCTAGAGCAGTGGCTGCAGGATGAGCAATTCAAAGAATATCTGGAATTAAACGAGTATAACCAGGTATATTGGTTCAACAAAGAGAAATTCGAGTCCATGCTTTGGTACATGCACATTGCCACGATTTTACGTTATGCATCTGATCCAAGCATTTCTTCGGTTGAACAAGTTGAAGCTATCTTACGGGCAGAGCCAATTTTCGATGCGCTGCAAACAGCTTTTGCGCAATCCGAATTCCGGCTCGATCAACTCCAAGCAGCGCTGGATTAAGCGGCTTTTTCAGCCTGAGCGCGCATCATCGTCTGAGAGAAGACGGTATCGCCCCTCAGGCTTGTCTTTTCGCTCTGCACGCGTTGGAGCAAATCGGTAACAACTGACCTAAGCTCGGCGCCTGTTGCCCGTTCGGTCAGGTAAACCGCTTTAGCGGCATAGGCGATATTGTTTTGCGGTTCTAAGCGGTAGAACTCATCATGGAAAAATCCGCAAGAAGTGAACATTCGCTGCCGTTCATATTGCGCCGAGAGCAGATCTTGAACGATATTCAATTCCATTGACGTGAGCCTTCTCCCTGAAAGCTGGTAACACAATTCTTGTAGTGTGCGCTTGCCCCAAAGTACCTCGATGTACCGATGCCGAAGCTCCCACGGTTCGGGAAAAATGGGTGAGAGCGTTTGCACATAGAGTGTATCCAGCAGTACTGCGGTACGGTCAAGAGCGTCCCTCAGGGCTGCTTTCCAGACAGCGTTCGGTGTGCACCCACAAGCTTGCTTCCAACGATCTACACCATGCATACAGGACCAGGAAGAATTTTCCACGAGTCGAGCTTTGGTAGTTACATCATGCTCTTGCAGCCACTTAGCCGGATAAGTCCATTCGATATTCCTACGCGTGCCGGCACCGTCCATGAGATAAGAAAGGAAATGATCTCTAAATGGTTGATGATGCCCATAGAGCTCACCATCGCTGGCAATTAATACCAATTCATTGGGGTTATCAGGGCGGGTGCGGAGAAGATTATCCAAAAAGAGGTCGCCATTGACCGTTGCGCTTGGATTAAAACTAACCTGGGTGCTCAGTTCCTGGTCATAAGTAAATACGATAAATGGCGTCCGTCCATTAGGTAAATCGATCAGAAAAGGACCCCGGCTTGTCTCTTCCGGAATTACTTGCCACGGGGCTAAAATTGTAAATTTAATGCCGCAATCTGAGAGAACGCATAGCGTTTCTAGATCTACAGCAGTTTCAGGCAGCCAAAGCCCGTCTGGTTTATGCCCAAAGCGGTAATAAAAATCTTCTATCCCCCAGCGCACTTGGGTAATTTTATCTTCTAAGGTGGCTAAAGGCACGATGAGATGGTTATATCCCTGTGCCATCCCATTCCCAACTCCAAAACGGTGGTAATTTTCCTGCTCCTGCTTGATGATCATATCGCTCACTTCGGGATCAAAGTCAGCTAACCAATTGAACAAGGTGGGGCCGACGTTGAAACTGAGTTTCTCAAAATTTCTCGCTTTAGCGTTAGGCTGATAACACTCAAAGAGTATTCGTTCATTCCAATTCCTGAATGGTTCTGCGCCAGTTTCGTCAGGGATATAGTTTGAAAAGGGGTCTTCTCGCGGGGGTTGATAAAAATGACCATGAATGCATATCTTCATAATTTTTTCTTTAAATTCCTTTTGTCTGTGGAATTAAGTAATCAATGTTCTGATGGAATCTTGCAGGATTTATACCAAAAATGCGCGGAATGGAATCCAATGCACAAATTTGATTTTCAATAAAGTAATCCATCCAATAAGCCGTGCGGGGAAAATCATGATGCAAGCTGCGCATTAAAAGCAGCCAACGTTGCAATTGGTTCGTATTCACAGCAAAAAAACTGCGCTTTTTCCGCAGTTTTTGAACTATAAGTTGGAGGATTTCCAACAAAGTGAAGTATTCTGGTCCGCCGATTTCGATGATGCTGTTTTCAGTTGAAGGCATATCCAATGCCCACAACATACAGGTCACCAGGTCCCGCACCCATAAAGGCTGTAAGTTGACATTGCCATCACCAGGGATAGGAACTCGACCAGGAAAATAGCGGATCCAGCGAGCTAAGTTCTCTGTAAAGACGTCCCCTTTACCATAAACAATGCTGCTGCGAATAATGGTATATGGGATGCCAGATTCTATAATGATGTGCTCCGCGATTCCCTTGGCTTTCAATAAATCAAAAGCCGAGGCGCGATCTGCGCCCAAATGGCTCAAATAAATAAACCTTTCTACTCCAGCCACCTTTGAGGCTTGTACAAAACTTTCGAGCTCTCCAACTTCGATTTGTTGTAGATCTATGTCCGCGGTGCTTTGATCCGCTAAGGAAATGAAGTAAACCACATCAACATCCTGTAGAACAGCTTTCAACCCCCGTTCATCCGAAAACGCGCAAATGGCAGCGTCAAATTGGACGCTTTTGGGAAGTTTTAACGTGGGTTCTTCGGGATGAATTAACAACCGAATGGGACGGTCACTTTCTAGGCACTGATTGAGCAATTCCATTCCTATAAAGCCGGTACCACCAGTGATCAGAATCATCCGCGACATTATAGCATAATAATATGACGATTTATGGCATATATCTTGCATCACCATAGCTGAATTTGGAATTAACCATAGGAAAAGCCATGAACAAACGACTGGGATTTCACTACTTTCAAGATGTCAACCACTATCAGGTCCGCGATCTCAATCTTTGGTTGCCAGAGCTGCAAGCGCTCAATGCCGGCTGGCTCGTCTTAAAAAGCTCAACCACTCAGGCGATACCAGAAGAATTTATTACCGGTTTAGTTCAGGGTGGTGTTCAACCCATTATTGACTTCGACATGCGGGTCAATGACAATACCAAACCTGATGACTTGTCGGTGCTTCTTTCGGCTTATGCGCGCTGGGGGGCTAAATACGTGGTTTTCTTCAAAAGCCCCAACGTAAAGTCGTCTTGGGAGGAAGGAACCTGGTCTCAGGGAGATTTGGTTGAACGGTTCTTAGATCGGTACTTGCCATTTGTGCGCATCGCAGAGCAAAACGAGCTTATTCCGGTCTTCCCTCCTTTACAGCCAGGCGGTGACTATTGGGACCTTTCCTTCCTCAAAAAGGTTTTGCAATTAGTCCAACAGCGGCGCTCGCTAGACTTTACGGCTAATTTACATATGGCTGTCAGCGGGCAGACCTTTTCTAAATCTCTTACATGGGGCAAGGGCGCAACAGCGAAGTGGAAAGCCCCACGCCCATACAGCAAAACCGAAATTGGCGAGCAGGATCATCAGGGAATCAATACTTGGGAATGGTACCGAGATTTGATAAAGTCTACCCTTAATATCACACCAAAAATGTTCTTATTTTGGTTTGGAGCAGCCAGCATCGAAAAAAACCAATTAGACCCTGCACTTAAATTTGAAGATTTGGTAAAGTTGGCAAACTCTGATCCTTCCGATACAGAAAAGGAAAACAGCTTACCCGAGGAAATTTTAGGTTGCCTGCTTTGGCTGCTTAGCTCGAATGAGACCGATTCATTGGAAAAAGCAGCATGGTTTGATGAGCAAGGTAATCCAAAACAAGAGACTGTTAGTCTTTATAAAAAACAACTCAAAGAAAATTCAAAGAAAGATGAGGAATACCCGGTTGCTGATCGCGTAGCACAGTGGTTGTATCCGATTGACCATTATTTGCTATTACCCGCCTACGACTGGGGAATCCCTGAGAATATTTTAGATCGCGTCCGTCCAATTATCCGCGAGACCCGGCCAACGATTGGTTTCTCGGTAATTGAAGCAATGAATGCACGTAAAGTTACTGTTTGGAATGAAGATTCCGCATTTAGCGAGCATGATTTACAAATGTTGCGCGAATCTGGATGCCAAGTGGATGAGAAAATTGTCAATAGCGTCAGGATTGCCGCCTGATAATATACCCGAGGTGAAACAATGAGTACAAATCCTTCCTATTCTTCAAGAACTCCGATCTCGAGCCCGCAGCCTAAAATTGTGGTGATGGGCTTAGGCGGTGGTGGTTGTAATGCCATTAACCGCATGATTGAAAGCGGGATGCAAGGGGTTACCTTTGTTGCTTGTAACACCGACTCCCAAGTGCTGAGAACTAATTTAGCGCCAAACAAAATCCAATTGGGTCCAAAAGCAACCCGCGGCTTAGGCGCAGGTGGCATTCCTGAAATTGGTGAAGCAGCTGCAGAGGAAAGTTATCGCGACCTTGCTGCTATTATGGATGGCGCTGAAATGGTGTTCCTCACTGCGGGTATGGGTGGCGGCACAGGCACAGGAGCTATCCCGGTTGCAGCAAAAGTAGCTAAGGCGGTAGGCGCAGTCACAATCGCCATCGTTACCAAACCCTTCTCATTTGAGTTGGGTAAGCGTCAGAAAAACTGTGAGGTAGGTTTAGAAAAACTGCGCCAATATGC
>DNSH01000108.1 GCA_003499715.1 Candidatus Mesolinea sp.
GCGCGAAATCATGTTCCACGTCGACACTCAACTGAGACTTAAGCAAATCCCGGACATGCCCCACCGAAGCCACCACCGTGTAATCATTCCCTAAAAACTTACCAATGGTTTTAGCTTTGGCAGGCGACTCAACAATGACCAATTCTTTCCCGGATGCCCCTCGTTTAGCAAATCCACTCTTCTTGCTCTTTTTTGATCGCTCCCCTTTTTTCGGCTTGATTGCTTTCAACTGGCTAGCCTTAGGCTCACGGAACTGTGGCTTGCTATGCTTGGCTGCCAGAGAAACGGTCGGTTGCACCAAGCCGGCGTGGGCTTCAGTCATCCCCATGCGGGAAACTGTGGTTCCGCACACCGCGCATTCCCCTTTGGTAATGGGCTTGCCATTTACCGTAAAGCTTGCTACGGGATTAACCATCTCCCGCTTTTGTTTACATTTCATACAATATGCTTCCAAAAACAACTCCTCGTCTACCTTCTTTAAAAACGCACCTATCATACCACAAGCATTTTTACCAGCTACAAGAGCTGGAAATGCTTTGTATAAGTTTACGATTTAATTAGAGGCTAATCGATCTTCCAGCTTTGAATTGCGGCGTATTCCATTCCCTTAACTCGCACGACCAAACCTTTTAACTCCATGAGTGTGAGCTGGGCGGTCAGCTTTTCAATGCTCGCATCCATTTTTTGGCATAAATCATCAATATGCAATGTATCGGCACCAAGTGCGCTCAGTACACGCGCTTCTTCTACATCTAAATCGGGTTCATCAGCTTTCGGCAAACCCGCTTGTTTAGGCAAGTTAAGGTTCTCCAGAATTACAGCAGGGCTAGTAAGCGGGATAGCGCCGGCTGCCAGCAGGTTATTCGTGCCACGGCTCATCGGTGAGAGCACCGAGCCAGGTACAGCGAAAACATCCCGTCCTTGATCAGCACTAAATTTAGCTGTAATCAATGCACCGCTTTTTTCGCCTGCTTCAATCACCACGGTACCACGCGAGAGCCCAGAAATGATGCGGTTTCGCGGTGGGAAGTTAATCGCATCCGGTTTGGTGCCCGATGGGTAATCACTAAGTAAAGCGCCGTGCTGGATGATTTGCTCCGCCAACTTGCGATGCTCTGGTGGATAAATGATATCTACGCCAGAGCCGAGTACTGCTAAAGTCCTTCCGCCAGCTTCTAGCGCAGTCTGATGAGCAATTGCATCCACACCCCGTGCCAATCCGCTCACCACTGTGACGCCATTACTGGCTAAATATGCTGCTGTATCTTTGGTGAGCTGCCTGCCATACGCAGTTACGCTGCGCGTCCCCACAATGGCTATAGCCAAGTCGTCCTCAGGCAGGATACTTCCACGATAATAAAGCACCGGTGGTGGCTGGTCTATTTCCTTGAGGTAGCGCGGGTAACCTAGGTCATTCCAAGTGAGCACTTGAATACCCTTTTCAGCTAATCCAGTTTGTAAACTCCCTACTTCTAAGGTTTCACGTTTCTCTATGATAGCAGCTGCCATGTGTTCGGTAAGCCCTGCCGCCAAGAGTTCAGCCTGAGAAGCCTGCCAAGCCCGCGAAAGTTCGCCAAAATAAGCCAGCATGCGCCGGAAACGCACTGCCCCAATACCCTTAATGCTGCTAAATGCCAGCCAGTATTCCAGCTCGTCCAAGACTATCCCCTCAAGCCTTCCAGAAGGTGGACGAGCATGCGCTTTTCTTCTAATTCGACAGCTAACACTACTTCAGGAATATTTGGAATAAGCAAGTCTTTCTCGCTCGTTTGGTGGATAACAAAGACATCATTAGCACCGGTCTCAATGATCTCGCTGATTTGCCCTAGCTGCTCTTCGCCCTCGTAAACTTGCAAACCCAGGATCTGGTGGTGGTAATACTTGCCTTCGGGCAATTTTGGCAGATTGCGAGTTTCCACAAACACTTCAAGGTTAGTCAGTTCTTGGGCTGCTTCGCGTGTGGATATCCCTTTAAAAGTCAGTAACAACAGCTCAGCTTTAGGGCGCACGCTCTCAATAATCATTTGCCGATGAGCTTCACCGATGAAAACCTGCTTACCATGGCGAATGCGTTGAGGAAAATCCGTTAACACCCGCATAGTGATTTCCCCATCGATGCCGTGCACTCTTTGCAGCCGGCCAATTAACACAAAAACAGGCTCTTCAAGCGCTCCAGAGCCTGTTTGTGATTTTTCCATATTGGTCATTTCAAAAATTGATCTTAATCAGTATCGACGACGTTCATGGTCACTTGCTGCCCATTTCTGGCTGCAGCAACGCGCAAAAGCGTCCGCGTGGCAGTAGCAATGCGTCCATGTTTGCCAATCACGCGCCCCAAATCCTCTGGATTGACGGTCAAGTCCAGATAAACCATCGAACCACTGCGATGAGAGCGTACTCGCACCTCTTCTGGGTGTTCTACCAGGGATTTTGCTAGATATTCGAGCAGTTCGCTCAAGTTATCTTCTTTCATCTATGCTCTGCTTCCTCTTTGCAATTATATTTCCAGGGGACATGTAATCCCCTGGAAAATTATCTGCAGTGCGTGTGTTTAGGCTTTGACATGTGTGGTGGAAGGATCCTTCACACGAGACTTATAAAGTTCTTCAGCTTCTGCCAGTAAAGTCTCCCGAGGTTCGCCAGCTTTCAAGCGCTGATAGCGTTCATCGAGTTTGACGATTTTGAAAAGTTTTTCCACGGATTCTGAGGGTTGAGCGCCTACATCTAACCAGTGATAAATCTTTTCCTCATCAAAAACGATCGTGCTTGGTTCAGTTCTTGGATTGTAATGACCGACAACCTCGATAAATTTGCCGTCGCGAGGGCTTTCTTTGTCAGCGATTACCACACGATAATGCGGTTGATGCCTAGAGCCAACACGGCGTAAACGAATGCGTACCATTGAGTTATTACTCCTTATATGTCTAAAATATAATCCAGGTTCCGATTCAAAGGTTGAGAGAATGCTGAAGGAAGCATATCCTTATCCTCAGTTCCGAGATGAACCTATTAATCGGTTTATATTACCACGTCCTCCGGTTTTTTGTAATTGTTTTAAGAGCTTTTGTATATCTTGAAACTGTTTCATCAACCGGTTTACGTCTTGCACAGTTTTGCCACTACCAGCAGCAATCCGCCTACGCCGGCTGGCATTGAGGATCTTAGGGTTGCGCCGTTCCTGCATGGTCATGGAGTTGATAATTGCCTCGACCGTGGTCAATTGATTTTCCA
>DNSH01000045.1 GCA_003499715.1 Candidatus Mesolinea sp.
AGGCAGACGTGCCTAAAAAGATTAGTTCAAACAAGGTAAAAGTGCTTCTTCCTGGGTAAGGTTATTTCACGAGCTTATCAAAATCGTGGAACAAACGCCACAAGCCCATACCAAGCTTGAACCCCTGCTGAGTATTTATCGGCACTTTCTGTCCATGTTCCTCGGCTTCCTTAACCAAAGTCGAAGCGATGCTAAAGCCTAAAAAGGCACCGATGAGTGTGCCGATGACGATGGTAAGTGTTTTTACAGAAGGTTTCATAATCCTCTTTCACCTTTGCTTTTGGGATGGATGCTGCGGACCAATTGCTGGAGCTCGGCGTTTTTTTGTTGGATAAAGAAAAGCGGGGCAACAGCAGCTGATGTGCTCTTTTGCACGGTACGGCGCATTTTCTCACTAAACTCAAAAAGGTTTCCGCCTGCTTTTGGCAGCCAGCCCGCCAGCCTGCTCAATAAATTGATCAGCAAGATGGTTATCACGAGTAGCGGCAGCAACATAAAGAGTATGGGTAGCACTAAAATCACCGTCGCAGTTTGTGCCAAACCAGCCACATCCCCACCAACAGCCCCGGTTGGGAGGAGCAAATAAACCAAGCCGGCAACGAAGGCTACACTTACGATAATGACTGGAAATATAATTTGCCAAAAGCGCTGCTGGCGGTGTTTTCGTTGCGGGTTGATGTTGGATTTGGCTTGCTCAAATGAAGCTGGTGTTTGCATGGGTTTATTTTAACATGAGTTTTAACCGAGCGAGAACTGATTAATCAGGTCTTTCCTTTTAATATCTCAAAAAGCATCGCTAAAACGCTAAATCTAATGTATAATCTTTATACAAACAAAAATTGTAACTGGATTCTGCATGAGGTTCCTCATGAAGACCACGGTTAATCTGACCAGGCAGTCAAATCTGCCAGTCTTGTATGGAAGTGAAATGCCAGGCATCTGGCTTATAAATTGGAACATAACAATGCACTTGGACAAGTCCGCCGCTCGGAGGAGAACCCATTTTTGGGGTTTAACCGCAAAACTCTTCTCCGACGGGTCAGCCCAACAGCTTGCTCCCCATGAGGAGCAGGTTTATAGCATTGCTTAATGCATTGTTAGCGTCCCAAGCTATAATTTTTTGACATCGTTGGTGAAATCGGGAATAAGCATTTCCTGCCAAGCGATGCGATTCAGCCCATACTAAAAGCCATGGTCTTCAGGAGACTGTGGCTTTTTGAACATATGGAAAGAACGATTACTGCCATCGAGGCACAAAAGCACAATCGCAGCCGCGTCAACATTAGTTTAGATGGGGCTTATGCTTTTGCGTTGGATCAGCTCACCGCTGCTTGGTTAAAGCCGGGTGTAAGGCTGAATGAGCAGCAAATCGCTCAGCTGTTAGCCAAGGACGAGCAGCAAAGCGCATACAGCCGTGCTTTGCACTTCTTAAGCTTTCGAGCCCGTTCTCATCAAGAAGTCCGAACCTATCTGGAACGCAAGGGGTATACCGCCGAGGTGATCGAGGCAGTGCTTGCGCAGCTGGAAGAAGACGGCTTTCTGGACGACGCACGCTTTTCGCGTGAGTGGGTCGAGAACCGCACCACCTTCCGTCCGCGCAGCCAAAGCATGCTGGGTTGGGAACTGAAACACAAAGGCGTTTCACCTGAAGCCATCGAAACCGCCTTGGCTGAAGCAGATTTGGACGATGCCGATTTGGCTTTAGAGGCTGCCCAACGCGCCTTAGGGCGTTATGCGGATTTGCCCTGGGAAGACTTCGCCCGCAAGCTTGGAGCTTACCTGCAGCGCAGAGGTTTTTCTGCTCAGGTCACTTGGGCGACTATCCGACAGCTATGGAACACCATGCAAGACTCCAGAACAATGCAAGACACATAATATATGAAAATGGAGTACTTAAAAATGTTATATGCACTTAGATTACAACAAGCAAGGCTAGATGGCTTTCTCTTGCCTGGGCTGGCGTTGTTGCTTGGCATTCTGATTGGGTATCTGCTCTTTCAGTCTCTGCGCAACCGCAAAGACGAAGCCCTCAAGCAAACTGCAAAAGACATTATCGAACAAGCCGAGGAAAAGGCTCGCCAAGTTGAGTTAGAAGCCAAAGACAATGCCTTACGCATAACGCGTGAAGCCGAAGAAGACCTGCAACGGCGCCGTGCTGAGCTGAGCAAAGAGGATGACCGCTTGGTCAAGCGGCGAGAAGAATTGGACCGCCGCTTTGACCAGATGCAGCAGCGTGAATCCGCGCTCAACAAACGCCAAAGCAGCATTGATCGGCGCGCTAACGAGATTGAAGCGCTTTATGCGCAACGGGTGGAAGAATTGCAGCGGGTGGCAGAAATGAGCGTTGAAGAAGCGCGGGAGGTACTGCTGAACGAAGTAGCAGAGCAATCTCGCGCCGAGATGGCACGCATCATTCATCAATATGAAGCTGAAGCCCGCGAAACCGGCGCTGAAAAAGCACGTGAGCTGATTGCTGACGCTATCCAACGGGTGGCTTCTGAAAGCGTGGCGGAGGTCACAACCTCAGTCGTTACTCTGCCCAATGAAGAAATGAAAGGGCGTATCGTCGGTCGGAATGGGCGTAACATCCGCGCTTTTGAGCAAGTCACTGGCGTGGATGTGATCGTTGACGATACACCCGAAGCAGTAACGGTTTCCTGCTTCGATTCCGTCAGGCGCGAGATTGCCCGCCGTACGCTCACCCGC
>DNSH01000029.1 GCA_003499715.1 Candidatus Mesolinea sp.
CCGCACGAACCCAACTGTCGGGCTGCTTTCCAATGGAGAAGAGGAAGGCAAAGGAAACGACCTCGTCCGCGAAGCCAATCCGTTAATGCGCCAACAAGTGCCTGGATTTATTGGAAATATCGAAGGCAAAGAGTTCTTTGGCGGCAAAATGGATGTGGCTGTAACCGATGGCTTTACGGGGAACGTGCTGATGAAGTCGAGTGAGGCATTGGGCAAACTTCTGTTTGAAACCCTCAAAGAAGAGCTGATGCGCAGTACACGCACAAAGCTCGGTGCACTTTTAGCAAAACCCGCTTTCGATTCTGTAAGAAAACTAATTGATCCATCCGAAGTTGGGGCAGCGCCACTACTGGGCTTAGATGGCTTGGTGTTTGTGGGGCATGGCCGTTCAGACGCCAAAGCCATGGTCAGCGCCATCAATCAAGCGCGCATCGCAATAGAATTAAACTTGTTAGAATCATTACGCAATGCGATCACCTTTACTCATACGAAAGAGTCAAATTCATGAACATTATCCGCAACGATAAACTTATTAAACGTAATAAAACCATCGGTCAAATTTGCACTTATGGCAGCCTGATAATTCTTATTATTGGGTTGGTCTTTGCCTTTGGAGGGGATATTTCTCGAATTTTGTGGTCTTACGCTGCCTTAATCGTTGGTTTCATTCTTTCCCAAATTGGCATGTATTTCACCAACCGTTTTGGTCGTAACCCCCGTTTTGATGAAATCTTTGCAACTTCCTTCGAAAAGCTGCGCAGCGATTACACCTTCTATGTATATTCCAGCCCTGTTCCAATGCTCTTAATCGGTCCTTGCCACATTTGGGTTCCTATCCCAGTGACTGCCAGCGGAAAGATTTCTTACGTCAATGGCAAATGGAAGCAGAAAGGCGGCAACTTTATGATGAAGATTTTTGGCCAAGAAGGCTTAGGCAAGCCTGATCGCGAAGCCTTAGCTGATGAAGAAGCCATTCGCAGTTATCTAGCGTCTAAGGGAATTCCAGAGGAATCGCAGCCGCCCATTAACCACGTGTTGGTTGTGCTCATGAAGAACACAAAACTTGGCGATGTCAGTGAAGCGCCCATCCCTGTCGTTGAGCTTCCGGAAATCAAACGTTACATCCGCCGCGTTGATCGCGAGAGCTGCGAAACGCCACTTTCCGAAGAGCAAATCGAACAGTTAAATGCAGCTCTAAGCGAGTTTGGCAAAAAGACTCGATAAGGGCTTAAAATAGCTATTCTTCTTTTTCTAAGCCCGCGTAAGCTCTCAACCGCTGGACTTCGCCAGGGGTTAGGTAGCGCCATTCTCCGCTGCGTAATGAGCCTAATTTTAGTGTGCCGATGCGGACACGTTTGATTTGACCTACAGGTAAGCCAATCCGCGCACCGGTCTTCCGAATTTGGCGTTTCTTCCCTTCGCGCATGATGATACGCAGCCAAGCGCCGTTATTCGCACGCTTGATCACTTCCACCTTGGCTGGCAAGGTACGGTAGCCGTCCTCGAGCACCACCCCCCGCCGCCAAATAGCTAATTGTTCTTCATCAGGCTGTTTTATCACAAACACCTCGTATTCCTTTTCATGGCGGTAACGGGGGTGTGTTAAGCGGTTGGCTAATTCGCCATCGTTGGTCAAGAGGATCAAGCCTTCACTATCCAAATCTAATCGACCTACTGAAAAAAGCGGTTCGGGAATATCCACCAGGTCAAACACGGTCGGTTTAGGGTGGGTTTCATCAATATCCGATAAATAGCCTTTGGGTTTGTTCAGTGCAATGTATATCTTCTGCTTTGGTGGGCGGATCACCTTCCCGTCTACGACGATTGTATCTTTTTCAGCGTCAGCCTTATCACCCAAATGAATCACCTGGCCGTTGACCTTCACACGCCCAGCCTCAATCAGAGCTTCACAAGCTCTGCGAGAACCTATTCCGGCGGCAGCTAAAAGTTTTTGAACACGCTCTTTTGCCATTAGTCTTTTAATACCCTCATTTCGCTAGGTTCTTCAGGTCTCCCAGAACCCGAAAGTGCTTCTAAGTCAATTGGCGGAAGCTGATCGAGGGACTCGAGCCCAAAATATTGCAAAAATTCTGGCGTCACCCCATATAAAATTGGCCTGCCGGGAGAATCAGAACGGCCTAATTCTTCAATTAAACCTTTTGCCAATAAACTTTTCACTACCGAGTCACTGTTTACACCGCGGATATTCTCAATCTCTGGCCGCGTGGTCATGCGTTTATACGCAATGATAGCGAGCACCTCCAGCGCCGGCTGCGATAGCCGCGTGTCAACCTCAAGCCCCAAAAGTTGCTCAATGAGCTCAGCATGCTCTGGAGCGGTGGTCAGCTGGAGCTTGTCCTTAATGCGTTGGATGCGAATCCCATGCCAAGCTTGATAATGTTCTGCTAGCAAATCCGCTAAACGCAAAACGTCGTTTTTACTGATTTGCAAGGTTCGGGCTAACTGCTCTAACCCACATGGACCAGGCGCAGCAAAAAGCAAAGCCTCTAATTGGGCTAAGGCTTGGAAATCTTTTTCCGGGACGTTCGTTTCACGGCTCATGCTATAATTATCTCGCTTTGAAGAGCTGATTATACTCTAAGACTAAGAGAATTATTGTACAAGGAAAAGCATATGCGCATTGTCCTAACGGGTGCAGCTGGGTTTTTAGGATCACACCTGACAGATCGTCTCATTTATGAGGGTCACCAGGTCATAGGTTTGGATAATTTCATCACCGGCGATGAAGCCAACATCGCGCACTTGATCAACAACCCAGCTTTCCAGCTCATCCGCCAGGACGTTTCAACCTATATCGATATCCCAGGGCAGATAGATTACGTGATGCACTTTGCTTCCCCTGCCAGCCCAAACCCCGCTTCACCTTTGGGTTATCCTAACTTGCCAATTCAAACGCTTAAAGCTGGCGCTTTAGGAACGCTCAACACCCTTGGGTTGGCAAAAGCCCACCGAGCAAAATACCTGCTCGCGTCTACGAGCGAAGTCTACGGCGATCCACAAATCCATCCACAACCCGAGACCTATTGGGGCAATTGTGACCCCATTGGACCCCGTTCGGTTTATGACGAAGCAAAGCGCTTTGCGGAAGCACTCACGATGGCTTACCATCGTTTTCACAGCGTGGATACCCACATCGTGCGCATCTTCAACACCTTTGGCCCACGTATGCGCTTGGATGATGGCAGAGTGGTACCTAATTTTATCCTCCAAGCATTGCACCACCAAGCACTTACCATTTATGGCAGTGGAGAGCAGACCCGCAGTTTTTGTTACATTTCCGACTTGGTCGAAGGCATACTCCGCTTGATGTGGACCGACATGCACGATCCTGTCAATATTGGCAATCCAAATGAAACGACCATCAGAGATTTCGCCCTGCTCATCAATGAGCTTACCGGCAACGAAGCAGGCACGATTACTCTCTTTGCTGAGGGTTTAGGCGATGACCCACAAAAACGCCAGCCTGATATCACCCGGGCGCGAGAACTTTTGAATTGGGAACCTCAGGTTGACTTACGCAGCGGATTGAGGGAAACGATTGCATACTTCCAAACAAAAATTGGCTGAAACACCAGCAACGCCAACCAGCGAAGCTATGCGCTTCGGTAAGTTTGCGTTAGTGGGGACGCTCAACACGCTGATTGATTTCGGCTTGATGAACTTATTTACCGCTGGGTTCGGCTGGCAATTGGTGCCTTCGCAAGCACTCTCCTTTACAATTGCGGTAATCAATAGCTACATTCTCAACCGCAAATGGGTTTACCCAGAAACCACTGAAAAATCCATCGCCAATCAGTTTAGCAAATTTGTCATTATTAATATCGCTGGTTTGACACTTCGGACGGTAACGATTTCACCGCTTGACCGCTGGTTTTATTCTATCCTTGAAACCCAGCAAATTAAAGTGGGTTCCTTGAGCTCCACAATTCTGAGTCACAATTTGGCTTTAATTGTCGTTGGCGTCTTGATTCTTATCCTCAATTTCCTGGCAAATCGCTTTTGGACGTTTGGGGATGTGCCACGTTCGCATATAAAGAATCCCTAAGAGGCAGCCATGGGAACACTTCGGGTTATTTCAGGCAGCGCCAAAGGGATCCGGCTAAAAACCGTCCCCGGTAAGTCCACGCGTCCGATTACCGACTTGGTGAAAGAATCCCTGTTCAATATTCTCGGGAATGAAGTGTTGGATATTCAGATATTGGATTTATTTGGCGGAACTGGTGCAGTCGGGATCGAAGCATTAAGCCGGGGTGCTGCGGCTGCTACTTTCTTAGAGACAAATTGGCAAGCCGTGAGGATTATTCAGCAAAATTTGGAAGCCACCCACCTTAGCGATAAAGCTGTGGTATTGCATCAGGACGCCTTCAAATTCCTCGCATCTCCCCAACCTAAAAGCTTTGACCTTATCTACATCGCTCCACCTCAATACAAAGCAATGTGGCAAAAAGCCATGCTTCTCTTAGATCAAAATCCAAAGCTACTGAGTGACAACGGTCAAATTATTGTCCAAATCAATCCGCTGGAATGGGTGGACGAGCATTATGTGCATTTTAACGAGTTCGACCGGCGAAAGTATGGCGATACGCTGCTTGTCTTTTTCGAAAAGTCTCAACCTTCAAAAGACATCACCAACTGATTGTCAGCATCATATCGATATAACCCCCAAAATGGCTGCGATCCAGCCTGAAAGCGGCTGACCTTACCCACCAACGTGGGAACATCTTCAACCAACGGGACCTGGTGGATCTCATCAAGCGCAAACCATCGTAAGGTGCCCTCTGGCGATTCGTGTTGTTTACCGCTCAAACCTTCTGCTTTGAAAATAAAGAACGCAATTCCTGGGCGAGTCTGTGTTTCCACCATCACTGACCCGCAAAAAAGCAGCCTTTCCGCTAACAACCCGGTTTCTTCTTGCAGCTCACGCTGAGCAGCTTGAAGAATGCTCTCTCCGGCTTCCACATGACCGCCGATCCCATTCCATAAGCCAGCCCAGATGCGTTTATGTACTGCACCTTTCAGCAGTAGGACTTTACCATCGCTAGCAAAAGGAAAAATTAATACTCTAGGGATGACCGTATAACGATCCTGAGAAACGCATTGTGCTTCGATGCCCAAACCAACCTCTCAAAATGACAGCTCATAATAAAGTCTTATGAGCTGTCATTTCCTGCTTATTTACACCAGGAACATTGGCATTTTTTCGATGTCTTTTATTCTTGGCTTGTAATTTTCTTTATCGTAATATCGATCCACGTCAACTTGTCGTTTTCCAGTGGTGACCATCTCAATCGGAACTGAGGTATACACACCTTTTTGGATAGCTACCATGTTACCAAAATCTCCATGCTCAACCATCTGGGTTGCCATTGTGCCGTAATTCATCGCAACCATACGGTCGAGCATATCTGCTGGTCCGCTGCGCACAAGATAGGCTAATTTCTGGTACATAATATCCTGGTCCGTAAGAATTTTGATTTGCTCGCCCAACACTTCGCCAATTCCGCCCAACTTTTTATGTCCGAAGGCATCTTCTTC
>DNSH01000151.1:0-377 GCA_003499715.1 Candidatus Mesolinea sp.
TGAATATGGCTGTGGTAAAATCTGGCAGTGCGATTATCGCTGCTTCTTCAGTACCGGAATTTCAAAGCTGGATAAATCTTTTGCTTGTTTATGATGTTATTATGACTGTAGTTTCAATACTGGTGTTTGAATATGTTATCAGAGAATAAAACAATCACAATCCTTTCCATCCTTGCTGCAATTTTGTTTGTATTTGCTTTTTTTATGGTTATTTTTTATGCGCCCATCGAAGTGAATATGGGCCTCGTACAGAAGGTTTTCTACTTTCACATGAGTGCTGCCTGGGTGGGCATGTTAGCTTTTCTAATGGCAGCCGTTTTTGGGATCCTTTATCTGGTGCATAAAGACCTCAAGTGGGATCGGCTGCTTGCTTCCAG
>DNSH01000151.1:547-2865 GCA_003499715.1 Candidatus Mesolinea sp.
TTTACGGTGATTTGCATCCTCAGCGGGATGATTTGGGCACGGCCAATTTGGAATACTTGGTGGACTTGGGATCCGAGGTTGACCACGGTCACCATCATGGCATTCACCTATATTGCCTTCATTCTTTTACGCCGCAGTATGGACGAGCCCTCCAAAAGGGCACAATTTAGTGCAATTTATGCCATTATTGGGTTTGTTACCGTACCACTCACCTTTTTTTCAGCGCGCTTACTGCGTACCATTCACCCAGTCATTTTTGGCTCCGGCGAAGTGGATATGAACCTGAATCAACCGATGTTGACCACGATGTTCATCAGTTTAGGGGCATTTACGGTGATGTATGTTGCGTTGCTTCTGCAACGGGCACGTTTGATGCAAGCTGAAGAGACACTCATGCAGTTGCGGTTGCAAACTGAGATCGATGCTGATTGGGAGGATCAAGCCAATGCCTGATACTTTTGCGTATTTTATTGCTGGATATATCGTCATATTTGTGCTTATCTTTGGCTATGTAGGGCATCTATTTCGATTGAAAAGGAAGATAAATCGGCAGTGCGAGGAGCTTTCTACTGAAGACCAGTAATTTAGATGTCTTTTAAAGTTTTAAGTACAGAGGAGAAATTATTTAGAAAGGAGAGACGGTTATCGAGAATAATTAAAATGTCAGGAAGAAATACTAACCTACCGTTTTTGAATTTGGTGAAAAAATTCACATTGACTTCTGATGTAAACTATATATAATTAGTGGTGAAAGTAATTCCATTCTATATCTTCTTGAGAGGAGAAAAAGTATGAAAAAGAATTCCCTGTTTATTTTAGTCGCAGTAATTGCAATAGCTTTGGTTGCTTGGGTAGGTTGCACAACCAAAGAAGAAGTAAAAGAACCTACCGACGTCGATCAAATGGCGCTCATTAATGAAGTGTCCGCCAAATGAGAAGACTCTGCGCACGCCGACGCCGCTTCTGAGGCTTTCAACCACTGGAATGAGGAAGATCCAGCTGAAGTCCCAGTTGCATGCGCAAAATGCCATAGCTCTAAAGGCTTTCAGGATTTCGTTGGGGATGATGGTTCAGCTGTTGGAGCTGTGGATGCACCTGGCGAGATTATCGATCCCATTACCTGCGCAACCTGCCACAATGACGCTGCTGATAAGCTCACCTCGGTAACCTTACCCAATGGGAAAGAAATTACCGATCTCGGCAATAGCGCCATTTGCATGACCTGCCATAGTGGTATGGGTTCCGCTGATGCAGTCGATGCCGCTATTACGAGTGCTGGCGTAGGAGAAGACGACGTAATCGAAGGACAAGCACTTTTAGGTGTGCACTACTTAGCTGCAGCTTCGGTACAGTTAGGCGCAGATGGTGGAATGGGCTATCAATATGAAGGTAAATCTTATGTTGGCACCTTCAAGCATGCCGACCCTGTGAATTCCTGCACCGAGTGCCATGATCCTCATTCACTCCACACTAAGGAAGTTGAAGGTAGTGACGCAAACCTGTGCTCCACCTGCCACTCTGATGTACAAAGCTATCAGGATTACAAGAAAATCACTATGTCCAAAGTGGATTATGATGGCGATGGGACCACAGAAAGCACCTATGATGAAATCGAAGGGATGCGCCAGGTATTAATCAAGGCTTTGCAAGGATACGCCAACGCGAAATCTGGTGTAGGTTTCATTTTTGAACCCAAGGTTTATCCTTATGCCTTCATTGATACGAATGGTGATAGCGAAATTAGCGAAGGTGAAGCTGCATTCCCCAATCAGTTTAAGGCATTCACTCCACGAATGCTCAAGGCTGCCTACAACTTGATGTTTGTCACCAAAGAACCGGCTGCCTATGTGCATAACGCTGAATATGTCCTGCAACTCATGTACGATTCAATTGAAGACTTATCTGAATTCAGCGGTGTGAGCACGGAAGGTTTGGTGCGTCCTTAAGCTTGAAAATTGAGCTTTAGTGCGGAGATTTCATGTCAAATAAAACGAAATTTGTAATCTTTTTAGTAGTTTGTGTTGCTCTGACGCTTACACCCGTCACAATAATGCTGTTGAATGCCAACTGGGTGTGGCCTATGCGGGATATCTCCGTGGCTTTAGCTTTCCTTGGGATGTCCATCGTTGGAATGCAGTTCTTGCCCATTTCGCGAATGCCTTGGTTAGCTGATTCTATCCCGTTGGATAAGATGTACAAGACCCACCACGTGATCTCAGCTGTATCTGTGGGCTTGATCCTTTTACATCCAATCATCTTGATTGCAGGTCAAGAGCTGTTTTTCGAAGAGCCTTTCTGGTTGCAAGCAGGCATAATCG
>DNSH01000151.1:3042-4742 GCA_003499715.1 Candidatus Mesolinea sp.
AAGATCAGCTATACCACCTGGCTGTTGTTACACGACATTTTCACTTTGTGTATCATGGTATTTGGGCTGTGGCACATGTTCGGCCGGAATTACTATATGCGTAATTCGGCGATGACTGCTGCTTGGATTGTGCTTATGGTGATTTGGGGTGGATTAGCCCTGTATATTCGCCTTATCCGACCTTTAATCCTAGCGAAGCATCCTTACAAAATTGAAAAAGTTGTTAGCGAAGGCAAAGATACCTATTCCGTGTATCTTTTACCGGATGGGTTCGAACGCCCTGCCTTTAAAGCCGGCCAGGTAGCTTGGATTAGCCGCGGAAACTCACCATTTGTGATCAGCCGCAATCCTTTTTCTTACTCAGGGAGTACCGAGTGGGATGCGATCCGCTTCTCAATTAAGAAGGCTGGAGATTTTACCAACTCCATCTCAGAATGGAAACCCGGTGAGAGGATGTATGTGGATGGGCCTTATGGGACCTTCGACTTGGATGACCCGCGTATGCAAAAGGGCTTAGTACTTCTAGGCGGTGGTATTGGCATTGCGCCAATCATGAGCATTCTAAACACAATGGCGGATAAAGGCGATAAACGACCTGTATATGTGTTCTATGGCGACCTGAACGAAGAGACCGTCCTTTTCCAAGATGAATTCGAGAGCCTAAAATCCCGCTTGAACATGACCTTAGTTCAAGTGCTTGAAAAACCGCGAAATCCGGAGGCTTGTGAATATAAGGGCTATATCACCAAAGAATTGCTCTTAGCGAAGCTGCCGGAGAACTATAAGGAACTGTTCTACTTCATGTGCGGTCCGCTGCCGATGATGGATGCGATGCACAAGCATTTAGCGGCTATGGGTGT
Organism: Candidatus Mesolinea sp.; assembly: GCA_003499715.1. Lineage (GTDB taxonomy): Bacteria > Chloroflexota > Anaerolineae > Anaerolineales > Anaerolineaceae > Mesolinea. The sequence continues at coordinate 3,903 of DNSH01000151.1, forward strand.
CCCGAAGTCGCAGATCGCGTCAGAAAAATACGAAATGGCTTAGCCGAAGCGTTTGTTTAGTTTACAGGCTCCCCGAATTGGGGAGCCTGTTTTTATCACTTGAGGAATCGTTATACCATTGAGCCAGGAAAATTCAAGCTGTGGGTAGGACCGGATTCAACTCAGGATTGGAAGGAGAATTCGAGCTGATATCATCAAGGGAATAAGCGCTCTCAATACGTTTATTACACCATGAAAAACCTTTGAAAAAACCTTTATTTTAGTAAAATTGGACTGGACATTTTCTGAATTTGTTGTAAAATAAAAGTTCGTGAATATGGAATTATTGTCTGGAGGAAGAATTGGCTAATATTAAGTCTCAGATCAAACGTAATAAACAAAACCAGAAGCGGCGCATACGCAACCGTGTCTATCGTGGCACAGCCCGCACTTACGTGCGCAAAGCTGAAGCAGCTATCAAAGTTGGCGACGCACAAGCCTCCCAAGAAGAAGTGCTGAAGGCGATTAAAGCTCTGGATAAAGCTGCCAGCAAAGGCGTGATTCATAAGAATAATGCTGCCCGGCGCAAGTCCCGTCTGGTCAAAAAGCTAAACTCAATGGAATAAACACTGACAGTTTTATCAACGATGCGGAGGCATAAAGCCTCCGTTTTTGTTGCCGATCTGAATTGGAGACAGCGCAATGGTAAAATAGCCTTCGACGCCAGTTTACCGCGGGCTAAGATTATCTTGGGTTGAAGGAAGGCAGCATGTTCGAAGAGGAAAAGCAAGCACTAGCAAATATAATTCAAAATTATTGCCAAGAGCGCGGGCTGCCCGCTAAACCCTTAGAATGGCGCGA
>DNSH01000115.1:0-1525 GCA_003499715.1 Candidatus Mesolinea sp.
TGGCATGCTTTCCAGCGCGGTACTGCTGGCAATACCGATTACCTTAGCAGCTTTCTCCGGTATCTTAGCGGAGCGTTCCGGTACGATTAACATCGCCATTGAAGGCATGATGTTGATGGCGTCAATGATGGCGGCGTTAGTTGGCAGCCTAACGCAAAGCGCTGTTATTGGTTTACTCGCTGGGATGCTCTCGTCGATGCTGCTTGCAGCAATCCACGCTGTTCTGAGCATCAAGTACAAGATCAACCAAGTTGTTTCCGGCACTGTGATCAACATTTTTTCCGCCGGCATGACCGCCTTTATCTCCCAAAAATTCATGCAGGTCAATCAAAGCCTCAACATACCACCTATGTTTGGACGTGTGCCTGTGCCGCTCTTATCACAAATTCCTCTCATTGGACCGATCCTGTTCAACCAAAACATCTTCGTTTACTTGATGTTTGCAATTCTGATTATTTTGCAAGTAGCACTTTTCAACACCCGTTGGGGGCTGCGCTTCCGCGCTTGCGGCGAGCACCCCAAAGCCGCCGATACGTTAGGGGTAGACGTGATCAAGACGCGTTATATCGGTGTATTGCTCAGCGGTTTGGTCGCAGGGATTGCTGGCTCCTTCTTCACCTTAGGTTCCGTCGGGCGCTTCGATGAGGGTATGACTGCGGGTAAGGGCTTTATTGGCTTAGCTGCGATGATTTTTGGCAATTGGATGCCAATCGGCAGCTTGGGCGCCGGCTTCCTCTTCGGATTTGCGGATGCCATCGGTTCCAAGCTCTCTCTGCTGGGCAGTGCTATCCCACCGCAGTTCATGGCGATGGCGCCTTACCTGATCACTATGATCGTGTTAGCTGGATTTATCGGCAAAGGCCAAGCCCCAGCGGCAGAGGGCGAGCCCTACGAAAAAGAGTGACATTGGCATGAATTAAGATTCAAAGCCCTCTCCCCAAAAGGAGAGGGCTTTTATTTTGCATCCTCATTTCATCGAGCATGACTCAGTAGATAATCTATTGTGTATTGAGGGGGAAAAATTGGAAAGTGTATTAGAATGGAGCTAATTCGCGTTATTTATGGCGTGAGCCAACTTTTTTGGAGGAATCATGCATTCTATCGTCGTAGAGCATATCAGCAAACGCTTTGGTGAAATCCAAGCGGTCAGAGATGTCTCCTTTGAGGTTGCACCTGGCGAGATTTTTGGTTTACTTGGTCCTAACGGCTCAGGGAAGACCACTTCCATCCGCATCATCTTGGATATCTACCAACCCGATAGCGGCAGCGTTTCCATATTGGGCGGACCGATGAACGAAGAGAAAAAGAACCTCATCGGGTACATGCCGGAAGAACGCGGGCTGTATCAGGACGTCCCACTCGAAGTTTGCTTGCAATATTTAGCCACCCTCAAAGGCATGACCCAAGAGCAAATCAACGCGAAATTGCCAGCCTACCTGGAACAATTCGAACTGATAGAGTTCCGTAAGAATAAGGTCAAAGAGCTGAGCAAAGGGATGCAGCAAAAAGCTCAACTAATTGCCAC
>DNSH01000115.1:1708-2829 GCA_003499715.1 Candidatus Mesolinea sp.
TGGTTAAGGACCTGCTCAAGGAACAGCGCAATGCAGGCAAAACGATTATTATGAGCACCCACCAAATGAACCAGGTGGAGCAGCTGTGTGACAAAATCATTCTGGTTGATCACGGTAGTGTCCTACTCTATGGCGGCTTGCAGCAGATCTATGAAAGCTTTGCCACCAATCAGGTGCTCATCAACACCAGCCAGCCTCTACCCGAAACCCTCCCTGGGGTGGCGCGCATCGAGCCGCTCAATACGATGATTAAACTCACCCCCGAACCCGGGGTTACGCCGCATGACCTACTGGTCACCTTGGTTAATCATGGCATTGCGCTCAACGCCTTCGAAATCGCCACGCCCTCATTGGATGAAATCTTTATCAAGGTTGTGCAAGGCGGTAACAATGGCAATGGTCAAAAGGAGCTTCAGCATGAACAAGACGGTTGAAGTCACCAAGTACGAATATACGCGGCATGTCAAGAAAAAGAACTTTTGGATCACATTGTTTGCAGTCCCAATTGGCTTTTTACTGATCATCCTGATCACCGTAGTAATTACCGTAGCTTCGATCAATACGGACCCCGTCGGTTACGTTGACCAAGCTGGCTTAATTACCCAACCGCAAGTGAAGCCAGAAAAGACTTCATTTTTCGAGCCCTTTATCCCCTTGGTGCCCTATGTTGATGAAGCTGCAGCCCGCAGAGCAGCCGAAGCTGGCCAAATACAAGGCTATTTTGTAATTCCTGAAGGTTACGAAGATACCTACCAATTGATTTATTATTTTAATAAACCCCTCACTAGTGAGATTCGCACCGAAATTAACGCGCTATTGCGAACCAACCTGCTTGCGGGCGAGGTCCTTCCTAACGCCGAGCGCCTGAGCGAAGGCAGCCATTTCATCCAAAAATCTTTAGATGGCACGCGCACGGTTGGAGAAAATGAAAGCATTAAGATTATCATCCCTTTGGTGGTCAGTGTCCTTTTTGTGATTGCGGTTATGTCTAGTGGGGGATACTTGCTGCAAGCATTGGTGGAAGAGAAAGAAAACCGCACCATGGAGATTGTGGTCACCTCGGTCTCGCCCAACCAACTGATGGCTGGCAAGATCATCGGTAACCTCAGCGTTGGTCTCAC
>DNSH01000115.1:3027-7547 GCA_003499715.1 Candidatus Mesolinea sp.
AACCTGCAAATCCCCTGGGAGGAGTTGATTCTTAGCCTATTGCTCATGCTGCCAGCGTTTGTGTTCACTTCTGCGCTTATGGCGATCATCGGCTCGACTGTAACTGAGTCTCAAGAAGCCTCGCAGGTTACAGGTCTAATCACCTTACCCATCTTCTTGCCCTATTACTTTCTCTCATTTATTCTTCAGAATCCTAATGGTACTTTTTCGCGCATCCTGAGCTATTTTCCCATGAGCGCACCGCTGGCTATGTCCACGCGCATCGCCATCACCAACGTCCCTACCTGGGAGATTATATTGGTCTTTGTGATAATGATCCTTTTCTCCCTTCTGATGATTTGGCTCGCCGGCAGGGCTTTCCGCCAGGGCATGCTGCAATATTCAAAGCGCGTTTCGCTCAAACAATTGCTCAAAAAGGAGTCTGGCCGTGAATAAAACCTGGTCAATCTTCAAATACGAATTTTACAAGACGGTCTCTCGGCGCTCTTTCATTCTCACACTGATACTCGTGCCGCTCGTGCCAGCCCTGCTCCTCTGGGCGCTCAATTCGCTCTCTGAATCCCAAAGCCAGGCGCTTGGGCAAGTATTTACTGGTGGAACGCAACAAGGGGTTCCTTATGGCATCGTCGACCAAAGTGGTTTGGTCAAAGAAGTGCCCGATTGGATCGTTGGCAATAGTTTAGTGTTGATGAGCGATGAAACCACCGCCCGGCAGCAAACTTTGGAAGGTAAGCTGCAAGGTTATTACGTGGTTACTGCAGATTACTTGGAAAGCGGAGAGGTGATCCTTTATAAAGAAGAAATTAATCCGCTAGCTGGGGTAGAAGGCACTACTATTTTTGAACAGCTAATGCAATATAACCTGCTTGGCGGCGATATGGACCTTTACCTTAAATATACCCAAGACCCGTCTTTTCAGATGGTTGAAATTGACCCACAAACCGCAGATACGCGCGACACACAAAATCCCCTTACTTTTTTTGTGCCGTATGCAATCACCTTGTTTTTCTACATCATCATCTTTACCAGCTCCAGCATGCTGCTTACCGCTATCAGTAAAGAGAAAGAAAACCGCGTGATGGAAATGCTTCTCTCTTCAGTAAAGCCTACTCAGCTTTTTACTGGCAAATTGATGGGCTTGGGGCTGGCAAATCTACTGCAGATGGCAGTCTGGTTCGGGGCGGCTTTGCTTCTGCTGCGCATGAGCGGACGCACCTTTTCAATCCCAGCCAATGTGCAGATTCCCGCAACCGCCTTCCTATATGGCGTGGTGTTTTTCGCTCTCGGTTTTACTTTTTATGGCAGCTTAATGGCGGGCTGGGGTGCGATGGTTCCTAACTTGCGGGAAGGCAGCCAATCGACTTTTGTGTTTTCCCTTCCGCTGCTCTTTACCTTGCTTTCTATCAATACGCTGATTTCAGAACCGCACGGCACTCTTTCCACCGTGCTCAGCATGCTGCCACCCACCGCGCCTGTGGTTATGATGACACGCTTAGTTATCGGTGGCGTGCCGCTTTGGCATGTGGCTATCGCTATTGTGCTGCTGGTGCTTTCCGATCTGTTTCTCATCCGAGCGGTGGCGAAGATCTTCAAGTCGCAATATTTACTCTCTGGCAGTGCAGCTTCGATCAATACCTTCTTTAAACTGCTATTCCAGCGTTAAGCCGTGGCCAAAACAGCCCTTAGCCGAATGGGAAAGAATATATTTTTTGAGGTTCAAACACTAGGGTAAAATCGGAATACTGCTAGGCAAGATGAGAGGTATCAGATGAATAAACCGAAGAAACGTTTTTGGCTCTATGCTGCGATAGGCCTCGTTTTCGGCGTCATCGATTGGTTCTACTTGAACTGGTTGGCGCATATTTCTTGGGGCAGCTTGGGAGAATCGATCATCGTGGTGCCGATCATCCTCCTGATGAATTTTGGCATCTGGCTGGTCCCGCTCATCCCTGTGGTCAATTACGAAGCCAAAAATACCCAAAAAATCCTTAACCCAATGCTCGCCGGCATGCTCACTTGGTCCTGTGCCATTTTCAGTTACTATGCCTATTATGCTGTTCTGCTTTCATTGGGTAAGCTTCCCCATTTGGAACACCTCAATATTTTTGGCACCAAAGATGAAGCATTCTGGGCAGAATATTGGCGGATGTTCAATACCATAATTACGGGACAATTCCTTGAATGGATTTTCATCGCCCTCATTGGCGGAGCAGTAATAGGTGCCCTCGCCTTCTGGGTGGAACATAAAAAATCTCGTTCTCAGTCGAAAGGATAGGAATTCACTCCTTTTTTTGTGACCTTATTTGACCTAACTCACAGGTTCCCAAAATGGTTTATTGGCTGTGAAAAGGTTTATTCTGACATCAATCAGGTTTTTGTTCTTTCCGGTCTCCTGAGTGCGTAGCCTACCCGTAGGGTACCATGAAAGAACGGGGTTTGCAGAAAGGAGTGTCCGGAGTCAAATCGATATCGACACGCTTTACCTATGATATTTATCCTCATGCTAAGAATAATCTTAATATCGGGCTTGCCCGACTTGACAAATCTGGGTGAAGCTCTACAATAAGAAATCGAGCGCTATGTTTGATGCAATTTTGTGCGCCTTGGAGTTCAGATGAAAAATAAAAAGATAATGGGTAGCCTCCTGTTCCTTGGTTTGAGTATAACTTTATTGCTTTCGGCATGTGGTTCTGCTACACCCACAATGAACCCCGAAGAAATAATGACCAGCATTGCCGAAACTGTGGCGGTGGATTTCACCCGCACAGCCATTGCACGCCCCACGGATACCCCCACCCCCCTGCCCACACCAACTAACACTGCCACACCAGTTACACCAACGATCGCAGTAACCAATACCCCCGCGGGCACACAAGCACCTACTTCCATCCCAGGCGGGCAGGATGCTGGCGTCTGGGTCTCCAGCAATCCCGCCGATGGCAGCAACATCACCGCAGGTCAGCCTTTTGACGTGAACGTGACCCTCATGAACACTGGCACCACCACGTGGACTACCGCTTATGCGATTAAATCCATCAATGGCGAACGCATGAGCGCACCGGAAATGATTTATATGCCCATTGAAGTACCGCCTACCAAGTCCATCACACTAACCGTGCACTTCACTGCGCCTTCGACGGGTGGCACTGTGCGCAGCAATTGGCAGATTGTCAATGCTGCCGGTACCGGTTTTTACTCGTTTTATTTTGAATACAATATTGTTACGCCTTAATTTCTCCTGCGAAGGAGAGAATCATGTCCTTAAAAGACGTTATCAAAGCCGAAGCTGAACAGCTCGGCTTTGTTCTTTTTGGGGTTGCCCCCGCAGTTTCCCCACCGCATTACCCCGCATATCAGGCTTGGATCAGCGCTGGCAAGCAGGCTGATATGGCGTATCTCGCTCGTCCAGAGGCGCTCACCTCCCGCTCCACCCCCGAGCAGCTTCTGCCAGGCTGCCGTTCGATCCTCTGCGTAGGTCTGCCTTATCCTCCCCCGCTCCCACCCCCAGCAGCTGAACCCGAAAAAGTTCGTGGCAGAATTGCCGCCTACGCCACTCTGCCCGATTATCACGACATATTAGCCTCTAAGCTCAAAGCCTTAGCTGCACGCTTGCCAAGCTTAACTGGAAGGAATGTGCGTTGGCGCGCTTGCGTAGACACTGCTCCTATCTTAGAGAAGGATTACGCTTTCTTGGCTGGCTTGGGTTGGATTGGACGCAATTCCCTGCTGCTCACCCCAAAGTTTGGCTCGGTTGTCTTCCTTGGCGAGCTTCTCACCGACCTGGAGCTGGAACCTGACGAGCCGCTGGAAGGCGACCCTTGTGCCCAGTGTTATCAATGCGTACAAGCCTGCCCCACGCGAGCGCTGCTCCCTGAACGCTCGGTAGACGCCTGCCGCTGTCTGAGTTACTGGACCATCGAGCACCGCGGATCTATTCCGGAGGAGCTGCGTCCTCTCTTGGGCGAGCGCATATTTGGCTGTGATTCCTGCCAGATAGCTTGTCCGCTCAACGCCCAACCCAGCCTGGCTGCCTTTACCTATGCGCAGGACTTGATCATCGAGGCATATCCCGATTTGCTCGAGGCTTTTAACCTCAGCCAAGAGGCGTGGGGAGCAAAATACGGGCAGACGCCAGTCACGAGGGCAAAATATGCCGGCTTTCGCCGCAATATTGCCTATGCCCTAGGGAATATGCGTGCTCTGCGAGCCGAGCCTGCCTTACAGCAAGCCTGCGAGCAAGATCCTGACCCTGCTGTGCGGGAGGCTTGCGCTTGGGCGCTGAAGCAGCTAAAAACCCATTAAACGCAAGTAAAGAATCATTTAAACTTTCAATTTCACAGAAAATTATGGGATAATTAAAGCCATAGAGCAAATAACAAAACGATGACTCATACCGCGGATGCAGACCCACTTCCTGAAGCAAACCATCAGAGCAGAAGCTCAGATTTTTCACCCGCATTTAGCATTGGCTCTCTTCCAATTTACGGCCAACTTATCTTAGCACCTATGGATGGGATCAG
>DNSH01000146.1 GCA_003499715.1 Candidatus Mesolinea sp.
GCGAGGGGAACGCCTGCTTCCTGCGCATTGTGCGCATTCAGCTCGCTATTGAAGAAGGCATGGATTACGGGCCAATGCCGCTCTTCCTGCATTCGGCCGTGAGAGAAAAAACCAACAGCGCGGGCGAAGCTGCGCTTGATCAGACGCTGGAAGAAGTTATGTTCTGGAAACTCCGCCAAAAATCGCCGCCAAAGCCCGCCCCCGTGAAAGGCACAAGTCAGACTAGCACCGCCTTCATCGGCGATGATGGGGAGGTCTTGCCGTGCCAGGAAGGGTAACAACTCTTGGCAGAGCGGCATGATATGCCCCAAGTAAATCAGATCAGGCTTGAAAGCGTTAATTTCCCGCTCCACTTGCGCCAGATCGCGCATATTATTGTGGATTTCACGCAGGAAAACGAGTCCAACCCCAATGCCGTGGGTGAGTCGGTATGTGGTCAGGCGGTCAAAAAAGCGCATCTTACGCGATGCCCCGTATAATACCCGCCGTACAGGGTAAGCAAAATCCGTATGCGCAGTTTTCATTGTGGGGTCGGGCTTCGTCGTCAGCACACAGAGCGCGTGCCCGCGAGCCGCGAGCGCGTCCATAATATTGCTCACGCGGATTTCGTAGCCTCCGTAGCTATAGGGTGGATAGTAGGCGGAAATTGTTAGAATGCGCATAGGTGTTGGTCAGTTCTCACTCTGTTTATGAAACAATCTTGCTTTGATTATAGAAAAAGCTTGCCCACCATAGGCTTTCACTTTCCTGAAGAGTTTTCCAACCGCTGTGTCCAGTTTGTACCATCCGTATAATGGTTTTTGAAGGCGTTTGATGCTTGGCGTAATGTAATACTTCCTGCTAGAGAGAATCTCATCATAGCGGGCGACGATGTTTTCTTCTGTACAAAAATCGGTTTCGACATTGTTGGTCAGGTAAGGTTGGCTAAGATATCCTTTATAAAGCGCCTCATTCTGATCAATTTCTCGGACGAATTCCACGACGTCATCAAAAGAAGAATAATCATGGCAGTTGATAAACGTCTTGGGGTTGAAATCGAGGGATGCTAGCGGGTTTCCCCAATAGATAGGGATTGTGTCTGCAAGTAAGGCATGCATTAGTTTTTCGGTGGTATACCCCGGATAACTGGAGTTTTCAAAGGTGATGGAAAACTTGTAATTGCGCATCCAGTCCAATTTGTTTTGTGAACCTCGTTCTATGCGATAGCCAATATTATTAAGGTATCCACCACCTGAATCGACCTTTTTATACTTAGAAAGGCGATTAAAGAAGTCTATTCTTTCTATTGCATGTGGGTTGGAGACCATAAAGGCGCAAAATTGGCGCTTTTGTGTTGCAATTTTGTCAGGATCCCTTGGGCGAAGGAGGTTTTTATATTCTGGCCACCGACGATAAATGGGCAGCCGATAATTGCGTTGCGTGATTGGTAAGTCGTAAGAAAAGGCGTAGTCGCAGCGATCAAAGCGGGGGCGGATATTCTCTGGCGTGTAAAAAATGCGGATGCAGTTGTACTTCAGATGCTCTTGGCCGAAACAGGAATAGAATAAAAAATCTGGATCATCAGATAGCATAGGCTGCCAATGTTTGCTGATCATTCGCCACTCGAAAATCTGCTCTGCCTCACGGAGGTCAAACGATCGATACATATCTGTGAACATAACTTTAACTGTATGGTTAGCCATTTCCTGAAACTATAAATAAATCAAATCTAAACGAGATAAACCCGGGGAAATCAAGAAGGGATTTTTATCGTTTAGAGAATCAGCGGCTGGGAGTATTAAAGCTGGTCCCAATTTTTATCCAGTTTTCCTCTTTTATAGCGTATGACTTTGCGGCGCAAATCATCGGGTAGAAAGCCCCAATGCAGGAAGCGCAGCCGGCGAATTTCTCTTTTGACCTGCTTAGCATTCATACCTTCATAGGTGCGGAGCACTTCGCCCATGCGTGGGTTGGTATAGTCTTGGTCCTCGCGGTTGAAAGTGCCAGCATATACCAGCTCGGCACCCAGCACTGCAAAGCCGAGACGCACATCTTGCGTCTTTAGAAAATGGCGCCAAACTTTTTGCATATTTGCCCAGTGGGTAGTGCTGTGTTTTTTTTGTATCGATTTGAGACCACGGTGGACGCCATAATGGAACGCTTGCGGAATGGAAGGGTTGGGGCTGTGCCAGGCTGCTGGAGCAAGCTCTGTCGTATCATAACGGTAACGCTCGTGATCCATGATAGGGATATCAGGAAAGACGGTGTCATTTTCGAAGTTCCAATGAGCCGTATTCCGATAAATTTGGATGCCCGCAGGGATCATACAATCAGTAAAAAAATCCAGCACGCCTATGTTTAAGACTTCAAGGAATGGATCCTGAGCGAAGGTTTCCACTAAACGGCTGAAAAGCTCATCAGAGCATAGCACAGTATCTGCGTCGACTTTAACGAGCAGTTCGTATTCTTGTGCATGATCCAGAAAGGTTTTATAGAGCTGATAGTGCGCTTCAAGCTCTGGCAAATTCTCGATCAGGATGTGGTCGTAATTAGTGTAGCGTTGAGCACGAATGCTTTTTAGGCATTCTTCGTATTCATTTTCACCGCTATAGAGCGTGCCGACCAGGAGTTTCATCGCTGGTCCAATTCTTCCTTGTGCTTCGGCTGAGTGCTGGTAAACTCTCTCAAGGCTTGCCAGAAATAGCGATCTAGAGCATAGCGCGGATGGGCTAGCAGCCATGAAGCAATATGAGACACACGCAACAGGCGCCGCATAGCGTTTCCGTGATCCTTACCCTCGAAACGTTGCTTGCTCGCAGCATTTTCAATCATCCGAAGCATAATCATGGGACGGTACTGCTCAAAGCCTGCCTTCCGGCACCAATCGTAGAGGGCTTCCCACATACGTAGACGATCATCCAGCTTTTGTACTGCACTGCGCGGAGATGAGATACGATTTTGTGCATGCACTCTCCATGTGGCCACAGGCTTATTCAAACTTCCTGGGTAAAGCCGTGAAGTCATTGCAACGCGCTCGATCCATTCTGTATCTTGGTGCAGGCGCAGATCTTCACGCATGAAACCGGATTTCTCCAGGACAGACTCTTTGATGCTCAACGCATCCAGGATAAAATATCCGCTCGTCCCCTCAAGCAGAGCTTCAGCCAAACTTTCTGGTTGAATTTCCTCTGTAAGGGTCTGAATCTTATCCGGTGCTTTGCCGGCGTTGTTCCAACGTTCGAGACCTTCAGGATTTTCAACTTGCATGCTCACCGCGTGGTAGACCCCGTCGCAACCAGGATTTTCTGTATAAATCTTTGCATCCAGCTTAAACCGCCCAGGTAAGTAATAATCGTCTGCGTCTAGAAAAGCCAATATGGGCGAGCGGGCGTTGCGCATGCCTAAGTTGCGGCTGGCGCCGGGACCGCGGTTCTCGCCATTGGGATGGCGCAAAAGAATGACCCGTTGATCTTCCGCAGCCAACTGTTGACAAATTTCCAACGCATTATCCGGCGAGCCATCTTCCACGAGTAGGACTTCGCGTACTTCAGGCTGCTCCAGCGCAGATTCGACTGCCTGACGCACATATTCGGCGGCATTATAGACAGGGATGATCACCGAAATTTCGAGAGTGTAATCTTCAGTCTCTAGCACTTATTTACCTCGAATTAACGCTTTTAGGGTATCTAAGCATTCTTGCCAATAGTCTTTCTCCACGAGTGCCATTGGAAAGCTAAATGGCAGCCTGATCAGACGCGCAAGCGCAGCGCCGCTGCTCGGTTTGGAAGGGTAACTCAGCCACTGGCGCATCAAGCGGCGGAAAGCCAATTCGCGCTGCTCTGGGGTGCCATGCTCGCGAACCCAACCATAAGTCGCAGCACGCAAGCGCATCCTGTCGCGCTGAATGCTCTCCGGGCTACGTGGGGCGGAAACGCGGTTTTGGGCGTGCACCCGGCGCATCGATGTGGGCTCGTGGATGTTCCCGGGCAGCAGCTTGCCAACCGCAGCAAGACGCAGGACAAAATCTGTATCTTCGTGCAAGGTGTCTGCAATGCTTTCGTTCATATATCCGCTGCGGTTGAGCACCTCCCGCCGGATGACTAATCCATTGAGGTGGATATGCCCATGCCCGCCCTTGGTCAGCGTTCGGTACAAATCTTCTGGGGCGATCACCTCGTCTATAGTGGTCTCTTGGATCCCCGCCATATCAGATTCGAGCCAACGAGCCTTGCCGGCTTCATCTTCGAAGTACTGCCCGACTGCCTCATAGACTCCGTCACAATCTGGATTGCTCGCGAAAACTTCCTTGACGTGGTCAAAACGACCGGGCAAGTAAAAATCATCCGCGTCTAGAAAGGCGATAAATGGCTGCGTGCTCTTTTCGATGCCCAGATTGCGGCTTGGCCCTGCGCCGCGATTCTCACCGTTGGGGTGGCGGAAGAGGCGAACCCGCGGGTACTCCTGCACCAGCTGTTGGCAAACCTCTAAGCTGTTATCCGGAGAGTTATCCTCGACTAGAATCACTTCTGCGGTCTCGGACTGAGCCAGCGCGGATTCAACCGCTTGGCGCACAAATGCGGCGGCGTTATAAACCGGGATAATTACACTGACCTTAAATTCCAAAGCGATCTTTATTTTCTGTCTGGGTAAACTCTTTTAAAGCATCCAAGAATGCAGTTCCAAAGCGCTGGTCCGGTTCCAGATAGTTCCCTTCTGCCCATTCATTCCAGGATTTGAGGATGATAATCTGATGCTCGGGGGGGTAATCAGCCACACGTGCCCAGGCTTCCTCCAGATGCTCCCGGAAGATTTCAGGTGAGGAATTCAGGAATACTTGTCCATTCAGCCCAGCCCGAGGGGTGTTATCCCATCCTGGCAGCACGCAGGGGTAAAAATCCATCCCTTCAGGCGGCTGGATATTTATATAAGGAAGAGCCTTTCGGCTGTCATACACGTGAAAGGGTTTGTGGAAGAGTTTCTGGTATGCCTCTAGGGCGCGTTTATTCCCCAGTAAGTGGCGCACCAGCTCGCGATCCCAGGAGAGGCGAGTACCGCGCCCAGAGGTACGAGAAATCGTGCAAGCCTTAAATCCATTCTGTCGGGCTGTTTGGGCTTCCTTAATATTATTGACAATGCCGGTGAAGTGGATGCCAGGCAGCCCTGCGGAAAGCGCAAGGCGCTGCCAGAAGGCAATTACATCTGCAGAAAGATCCATTGGCTGAAAGATCAAAAACAGCGGCTTCCCATCCACGCGGATATAGCGTGGGTCCTGGAAAGCTGGCAGAAGCGCTTCGAAGTGTGCGCGGTGATCCTCCATTCCTGGGTAGGTTTGCTCCTGCAAGATACGCTCCCCCGCACCGTACCAAATCCCAGTCCAGCTGGCGTTAGCCCATGCCAGGCAGAAGGGAAAATCAGGCTTGCCGCTTGCCAAAACTTCATCAAATGGGCGTTCAAGCAGGCGTTTGCCCCCAAACCAATAGTGCCAATAACAAAAGCCCTCAATCCCAGCCTCGCGTGCTAAAGTGGCTTGAGCCTCGCGCACTTCTGGAACACGCAGGTCATAGAACCCCAGATCCGCAGGAATATGCGGCTGATAATGGCCGCGAAACAGAGGCTTTGCCTTGGCAACGTTGGTCCATTCGGTAAAACCATTCCCCCACCAGGCGTCGTTTTCCGGGATGGGGTGATATTGCGGAAGGTAGTAGGCAATCAGGCGGGGAGAGTTCATGCTTTATTGGTTACAGACTGAATGATTTCGAAAACTTTGGCGGCGCAATCCTCGGTGTTGAAGAGCTCCCGGGCACGCACCCAACCCGCTAAACCCATCTGCTGGCTAAGCGCGGGGTTTTGGGCAAGAGCCGCCATACTCTCCACCAACGCGTCGAAGTTATCATAAAGGTAACCGGTCTGCCCATTCAGGATGATTTCCGGCGTGCCGCCAGTGTTTCGTCCGATGACAGGCAATCCGCAGGACATGGCTTCCAACGCCACGCGGCTGAGGGCTTCGTAATTCGAGCATACCAGCGCGCAGCTGGAAGAGTAGTAAAGCCCCAGCGCATCGTCACTATATGGTAAGAATGTTATGCTCTTATCTATATTAAGCTCTTTTGAGAGCGCCTGAAGCTGGGTTAAGAAAGATTGTTTACCGTTGCCGGCAAGCACTAGCTGTGACTGGATGCCACGTGCCTGTACAGCAGCAAGCGCGCGGATAGCTTCTTCCTGTCCTTTTTGCGGTTGATAATTGCTCGGCATCACGAAGGTGAAAATATCAGGCTTGGGGCTCTTGTGCCTCATAAGCAACCGTTCCTCGAATTGCGCCTGTGTTGCGACGCCATTATATACGATCCGAATGCCGTGTAAGTTGCTTCCGAAATGACTGCATGCTACAGCGTTGGAATTGCAGATGATCGTCCCCGAATTGCGCAATAGCCTTGCTATCCAACTGGCAGGTACGATCGGCCTTAGTTGAAAATCGGGATAGGCGCCTTCCCGCAGATGCCAAATATGAGGCAGAGAAGCTTTCCGGGCAGCTAATGCGCCTATGGGCGAGGCAGAGGTGTTCGTATAGATAAGATCGATGTGTTGGGTAGGAATTATTTGACTTACACCCTGAGCAGCTTGCCGAATTTCTTTAAGCCGTTGCGCTTTTTTGCGCCAGCTAAGCGGTTTTTGGCTAAGCCAGTAAGGTACTGGCACAATGGCATAGGGTAGCTGCTTTTCCTGCAAGGTTGCTGAGAAGCTTCCTTCTGCTGGGACAACAAAAAATGGATGAATTCCATAAGCATGCAAGCCTTCGGTCAAATCCAACAACGAGCGGATGGAGCCATGGAGCTCGGGATAATGCGTGATGAACAAGATGTTCATGTTTATTTTCGTTATGGCTTTGGGCAAAAGTCTAATGGCAATGTGCTAGGATTTGCCTCCGCGCAGATGGCTTTAATCTGCTGGCGGGAGTAGGGGCTGAACTTAACCAGCACTACATCGCCCACAATTATCACGCTGCTTGTGCAAGTATGTCGTTTATGCATTCTATGGAGTTAAGGCGCTTTTCGAAACGGGTTCTCGTTCGTTCAAGAAGTGATTTCATGTTGACTAACCTCCCGCAACGCGTTGGTGTTTCGCGAAAATTGGTAGACAATCAAGACGATGAGAATAACCATGTTGATCAGCGCGCCAAACATCACTGGCTCGGGGGATTTCCCTTTGAGATAAACTGCAGAGGCAAGGCCTGAGGATAACTGGAACGCGAAAGGAACAATCCATAAATCCGGGATATAGAACGCCACAATCAGAGAAAGCACATCGGCGGGGTAAAAGTAGCGTTCGTGCATCCTCGGGAGCACAAATGGGGTGAGGCTCACGGATATCAGCGCCAGGAGAACCATTCTTTCCGGCGTGATTTCCCGTTTATCCAGAGCGGTGAAGATGATCCAGCCGGCGAGGGTGCAAAACGCCACGATGAAGCCAATCGTCAACGCCGGCTCAGCATACTCCCAAGGCACGAAAATATACAAGTTAGGCGCATTGACGGAGAGCTGTGAAAAGAGCGTCGTTTGCCTCAGGTAAATCGTGAGCACGTCCAGCCAGCTGCTCCCTAAAAGAACCGCCGGAATGCAGCTGACCACGTACACCGCTGGGACCAAGAGGAACTGCCACCAGCGGACCTTTTTCTTGAGTAAAAGCACGACTAAAAAGGGTACGAAAAAGATAGCTTGAAATTTGATGGCAAAGGAAAGCGCAAAAGCCAGCATCCCTTGCAAGGGCTTTTCTTGCAGGAAGAAGAACAGGCTGATAATGAGAAAGGTTGTATAGAGCGCATCCATTTGACCCCATTGCGCGCTGTTGATAAAAAGCGTGGGCAAGGCAAAAAACAACCCGGCAGCCCAATAGGGTTTATTCCCCGTGGGGTATTTTAGGCGCACAATGCGGTAGACAAAATATGTGGAGATGCAATCGAAAAGGATCGGGAGCAGTTTTATGGCGGTAACCCTGGGGAGGATGGGGTCAAGGAGTGTCGTGCCGGCAAACAGATACCAAAACGCCGGCGTGTAACCGATAAGGTGCTCCCGGAATGATACAGCGATGCCGTTATCCAGGATGTTTTGATACCAAATAAAGTAGTAATTGGACATGTCCCCAGTGATTTTCCCGGTAAACAGCCGCGCCAAAACACCAAGCGCAAATAGCGCGATCAATCCAAGCAATGCAAGATTAAGCTTGTATTTGGAGGAGAGGATTGCCTTCTGTTGTTCGGCGGTCATGATGCTTTGTTTGCGATTATTGCGATACTATTCGGCTGTGGTCATTTTTCGATATAAATATGAATATACTCGTTTGGAGAAATAGAAAACAGGGAATGCATGCTTGAAGAGTTTGAGGTCTTTACGCTGCGTGGGCTTCATGCCATAATAAATTGCAATAAGCAAGTCCAGCCTGAAAAAAAGCCATTTACCTGCCTCATAGTCCAACCTCCCCTTGCGCAGATAACCTGAACCTAAAGCTTGTCTCTTTTGCATGGGGGTGAGGAAGTCCGGATTCTGCTTGATAAAATTTTTGACGATACGAATGTGCTCAGGTCCAGAACGCACGAGTTGAGTTCTTGTTTTGGTCATTTCCCAATTTCTAGATTTTGAAAGGATTTTTGGGATGAAAAGTGTTGGATAGCGTGCACCAATTCTTAGCCACAAATCCCAATCCATAGACATGTGCAGAGTTTCATCCAGAAACCCCACTTCTTTTAGCGCGCTGGTACTAAAAAATGTGGAAGGCTGTGAAATTGGGTTTTCTGAGGAAAGTAGCGAATTTATCACGTTGGGCTCTGAGCCGAAAATATTTCCTGTTGGCTTACCAACCTGGTCAATAATTTCGGTCTGCCCACTGATCAAACCTACGCCGGGATTTTGCTGCCATGCCTGTGCTACAACCTTAAGAGCCCCGGGAGCAAGCAGATCATCACTATTTAGCCAGGCAACAATTTCCCCGCTTGCCATACGGAAACCTTTATTGATGGCATGGCTCTGACCGCGGTCGGGTTTGCTTTCCCAAAAGGTTAACTGGTCTTGATGCTTTTGGATTATATCTAAGCTCCCATCCGTGCTCCCACCATCGAAGATAAAGAATTCTAACGCCGGATACCCCTGTTCGAGTACGGAAAGGATCGTTTCTTCGAGGTATTGCCCTTGGTTGAAGGAAGGCGTAATGATGCTTATTTTGGGTAACTTAGGTTCTGTCATATTAGGATTTGAAATGCAAAAATATCGATAATAAACTTTTTAGCTAGTTTTCCATTACGAGATAGATGATTGTTTAGAAAACCGCATTAATAATTATTCAAGCAGCAGCCACCCAGAACCGCTTTTATATTCAATGAATTTTCCGTGAACATTTTGAACGCCTTCAACGGAGAGCCTGACAGCGTTTGGGAAAATAGCCATCCATTTTTTAAAAGGGTTCGTAAAGGCTATATCTACTAAATAATCTCCCCTCGTCATCATTTGTGGTAGTTTGACAGTCCAGGTTAGGTCAAACTCTCCTGGCTCAATTTGCCGTACAATGCCTTTGAGGTGCCCGTAGCTGTAAAATGCTAGCGGAGTGCCAAATATATCTTTTATTTTCAGCTCCAAGTCCACTGGAAGAGGAGAGTTTGCTTTTCCTTTTATATTGATTGTTAAGCTATCTTGTTTTTGGGAAAATGGCACAAAATCGGTTTCGCGATCATTGACCAGAATTTGGCTAATTAAGAAGTCTTCATGGTGGTAAGTTTGATGGGCTAAGATTGTTGAACTATTACTTAGATTCATGTTAAGGTACATGTCAATGCATTCATTGATCTCACCTTGATAATGGATTTTTCCTTCAGAAAGGAAGATCCCTTGCTCACATAATTGCTTGATGCTCCCCATATTATGGCTCACAAAGAGTACCGTTCTGCCCTCCCCGGCTACGTCGCTCATCTTGCCCAGGCACTTCTTCTGGAATTCCGCATCGCCGACTGCCAGCACCTCATCCACAATCAGGATTTCCGGGTCCAGGTGCGCGGCAACAGCAAAGCCAAGGCGCACATACATACCACTGGAATAGCGCTTGACGGGCGTATCGATGAATTTTTC
>DNSH01000104.1:0-145 GCA_003499715.1 Candidatus Mesolinea sp.
TGGCAGTCAGTATCCAGCGCGCCCGTGCAGGGAAACGTGTTTGACTTCACCGATGCTCAGCATGGCTGGGTCCTTGGGGAAACTGCTCTGTTCCGCACCAGAGATGGGGCAACCACTTGGGACGACCTGAGCAGTTCGCTGCCAG
>DNSH01000104.1:337-3657 GCA_003499715.1 Candidatus Mesolinea sp.
AGCGATAGCCTGGACCACAACCTGCTGTTTTACAGCCAAAACGGTGGTCAAACCTGGTCGCAATTGGATGCCCGTATGGGAGATTAACCAAAATAATATCAATAAGGGCCTGCAGAGTGACAAAACTTTGCAGGCTTTTTGCTTAAACTGGAACTGGCACTGGGCTTGCAACGTATATAATATATGAATGAAAGACAGGCGCGCTACAGCTGCTCTTGCAGCTTTGGTTAGGTTCTGATGAAAAAAGAACTGATTTTCGTACTGCTTTTTGCCCTGCTGGGCATCACCGCGCAGTCGGCCTTGGCAGCGAGCACCCCTCAAGCTGTTCCACCCGCAAGCCAGCTTCAAGACCCCGGCCGCACCCAGCAGTTTATTCAGCTGGCTAACGGCTGGATGGAGGGATCGACTTCCACCACTGATGAGCAACAGCTTGCCCAACCTGACCCAGATTTAGTTGTTTATCTAACCTTTGATGATGGACCTGATCCTAAATGGACGCCGCAGGTTCTTGAACTGCTAAAGCAATATCACGCCATAGCCACCTTTTTTGAAATTGGACGCAACATCCGCAGCTACCCAGAAATCAGCCTGCAGGTGGCTGAAGGCGGCAATACAATTGGGCTGCACGGCTATAATCACCTCGACCTCACCAAGTTGGGTTACTCCGATTTTTACCTGGAAGTGGTGGATACACGCGCAGCGATTGCTGATGCATTGGCGTCAAACCCGCAGGTTGAAGGAGCGCTGACCCCTTGCCTGCGCCCGCCTTACGGAGCTGTAAACCAAGACGTGTATGCGTATGCAGCTCAGATGAACTATGCCCTCTCTTTTTGGCACATTGACACGCGTGATTGGAGCGGCGTCAGCCCGGAGGAAATCTTGGACACTGTTTCCGCAAATATTGCGCCCTACAAAGTGATATTAATGCACGATGGTGGTGAAAAGCGTGAGAACACCCTGCAAGGATTAGAACTTGTCTTGCATGAGCTGACCCTGCGCGGTTATACTTTTGGGCAGTACTGCACTGCCTACGGCCAAGCCTATACCCCGTAAACCTTTCTCTCTATTTATTTTTCTTCATCCAGTTTTGGATTAAGATTAGCTTTATTATGAAACCTGCCAGTGCAATTTGGTTTATGCAGTGCCAAAACCCCAGCTGCAGGCTGCGTTTCCCGCTGGATTTAGCAGAGTTCAAAGGGGCTTACTGCCCGCGCTGCGGCGGGGATCTGCTGCCGGCTTTCCCTGCATTGCCGCAGAGCCATCCTATGGCTAACCCGTTAACCAACACTAATAACTTGAACGGCATCCTGGATAACATTCGCTCAGCGCAAAACGTCGGCGCGCTCTTCCGCACGGCAGATGGCGCTGGTTTGCAAAAGCTATGGTTGTGCGGCATCACCCCAAACCCGGCAGATAATGCTCAGATTGCCAAAACAGCACTGGGTGCTGAGCAAACAGTTCCATGGGAACATGCCCCCAGTACTGTAGCTTTGGTAGAAAAGCTGAAAACCCAGGGCGTTATTATCTTAGGGTTAGAAACTGCTCCTGGATCCACCTCGCTATTTTCTTACACTTTGCCCAAATCAGATAAGACAATTGCGCTTGTGGTAGGAAGCGAGCCAGCAGGTATAGACCCCGCGGTTCTCCCCTTGGCTGATGCGACCTTAAACTTGCCCATGGCTGGCAGCAAAGGTTCGCTCAATGTGGCGGTGGCTTTCGGCATCGCCGTGTACTTTCTGCGCTTTGGCATTTGGACATAAAAAACTCCGGCTAAGCCGGAGTTGTAATTTTCCTGATTTTCGAGAGTGAAATTATGGCGCAATCACCGAGCCAGCGGGAATGGTGGTGTGCTTGGGAATGACCACAATGCCATCCCGCACAGCATAGAGCGGGTGGTCCACATCGCGATCAATCGGGAAAGGTTTGATGACCACATTATCGCCGATGCTGGCGTTTTTATCGATAATGGCGCAGCAGATTTGGCAGTTTTTACCGATACCAATCGGGGCGCCGTTCCGCAACGTGCCGTAGTAATCCGCGCCCATCAAAATCGAGTCTTTGATTACTGAGCCCCCACCGATTTGGCTGCGTAAGCCAACAATTGAGTGTTCAATCGTAGCATCCGAAACCAGGCAACCTTCAGCAATCAAGGCATTCTTCAGCGTACAGCCAATTACCTGAGAGCAAGGCAAAAACCGCGGGTGCGTAAAAATGGGCTTATCTGGGTCGTAGAAGTTAAATCCAGGATTCTCTTCGGTCAATGCCAAATTTGTTTCATAGAAAGCGCGGATGGTTCCTATATCGCGCCAATAGCCATCAAAGTTATATCCATATACCCCGGCACCATTTTGAATAAGGTAGGGAATAATATCGCCGCCAAAATCGTCTAAATGCTCTTTGCTTTTATCCGGGCGTAGAACATCCATAAGCACATTCGTATTAAAAAGGTAAATCCCCATTGAGCCCAAATATGGCTTCTCAGGGTCATCGCGGCAAATCATATTAGCCAGGCGGACAGGATCCTTGGGTTTTTCGGCAAAATCAATGATGCGTCCATCTTCATCACGCTTGAGCAAGCCAAATCGAGTCGCTTCTTCTTTAGGTACTGGCTGTACTGCGACAGTAACATCCGCGTTATTCGCCCAGTGAAATTCTGCCATTTCTGCATAGTTCATGCGATAAAGATGGTCCCCAGCTAAAATGAGCACATAAGGGCGGTTAGTCGAGCGGATTTCGCCGAGCTGTTTGCGTACCGCATCAGCAGTACCCTGATACCAATCGGCATGCTCCATAGTTTGTTCTGCTGCCCAAATTTGGACCCAACCAGGGTGGAAGGAATCAAAGATATAAGTTTGCGAAATATGCCGATGCAAAGAGACAGAGTTAAATTGCGTTAATACAGCGATGCGAGGAATATTTGAATTTAAACAATTGCTGATGGTAATATCGATAAGGCGGTATTTCCCCGCGATTGGAACAGCCGGCTTAGAGCGTTCAACGGTCAGTGGATAAAGGCGTTTGCCCTGACCACCTCCTAAAATTACTGCTAAGATATCACTGGTTTTAGGCATATTGGCTTCCTTTCGGTGATCATAGCCTATAAGGCGTATTCTGTCTCATCGGATAACGATCAAAGCATGAGGTGAGATTATCCGACTGATTTAATTTTACCCGTAAAATCTGCAACTGTGAGAAAAAATAGGGTGTTTAAAAACTTTGGTTAATTGATTACATCCAAATTTTTCGAAATTAAGAATTTCAATCTGCCCTCACCCTGCCCTCTCCCAGCTCCGAATCGCATTCGTTTTTTAGCGTCAATC
>DNSH01000012.1:0-2123 GCA_003499715.1 Candidatus Mesolinea sp.
ACCCAATGATGCCAGCATTATCTCCTAGGGACCCCTGCACAATCTCGATTTTATCCGCAGGCATGACGATCATACGCTTGCGCAGCGTTTCCCGAATGGGATGCAGCAATAATTCTCCCGCAGCTGCGACGCCACCAGTAATCACTACGCGCTTAGGTCCTACCACTAGTGCAGCATTTATAACCGCTACACCGATGTTGGAACCTACCTCATTCCAAATTGAAAGGGCGACTTCATCACCAGCTTCGGCAGCTTTAGCAATCACATGCGCTGTAATTTTATTCAGGTCATAATTGACCATCTCACCGATGATCGTTTTTTGCCCCTGCACCACAGCTTTCAAACCCATGGCAGCAATGGCTGGGCCAGAAGCTAAAGTTTCCACACAGCCATTGTTTCCGCAGCCGCAAATTGGACCGTGGATATCGATGGTAATATGGCCTAACTCCCCAGCCGTACCACCCTGCGTCAGGACTAACTGGTTGTTCATCACCACACCCCCACCAATGCCTGTACCGATCGCAAAGCACAGCATGCAGTCCACGCCTTTGCCGGCGCCAAAAGCCCACTCACCGTAGGTGATCGCACGGACATCGTTGAGGATGTAAACAGGAACATGCAAGTATTCTTCCAAAGTTGCCTTAAGCGGAACGTTGATCCAATGTCCGGGGAAGTTGGTGATAAAAATCGTCTCACCTTTTTCAAGGTCTAAGCGTCCAGGCGCACTTACCCCTATACCGCCAATCTGATCCCATTCAAAGCCCGCTTCTGCCACCAAGGACATGATTAGGTCCGCCATGCGTCTGATGACTGCTTCATGCCCCTCGTACGAAAGCGTCTTCGTGTTTTTGGAGGCAATCACCTGCCCGGAGAGTAAATCCACCAACCCAGCTTTGATATTTGTCCCGCCGAGATCACAACCGACATAATACTGCGCATCCATCATACATCCTCCAGGAATTATCCGTATAGGCTCGATTATAACTTGAATTGAGCAGGCTACACGAGTGAACCCACTTCCTCACCCAGCAAGTTTAGCAGTGCGCTTCGATAAATTCATAAATCTTTTGGAAAATAGCTTCTTTATCTTCGGCTAACAACATCACATGAGGGGAATAGGGCATATAGATAAGCTCTTTTTCAGAGGATCTCACTGCATCGATAATGATTTTACCGCTCTCTGGATGAATACTCGCATCCTTCCCACCCATGAAAACCAACAACGGTTGGGTGATGTTATCCAGCTCTTTTTGGACAATATTTTGTAATTTTGCTAATTGCGCCAGCCCTCTCATTGGATAAACCGTATAGCCTTTCCAAGGTAAGTTGTCTTCAGCTTGGTTTTTTGCCCGGAATTTAACGAAATATTGCATTACGCGGGAAAGCTCTATCCCGCGGATTTTTAAAGCTGGCGCAACGGTAATGATTCCATCCACTTGAGCATAACGGCTGGCAACCAGCAGGGCAAGCAGCGCGCCCATCGATTCTCCACACACAAACACCTTTGTGCATTTACCACGCAGCTCCAGATAAGCTCTCTCTGCAGCTTCATACCAATCGATCCAACTTGTTTTATTAAGCTCCTCCGGCTGGGTGCCATGACCCGGCAAAAGGGGTGCCGAAAGGGTATACCCAAACCCCCTTAAGTAATCAGCTAACAGGCGCACCTCAGCGGTCGTTGCCGTAAAGCCATGTAACAAGACCACTCCGACATGGTTGCCTTCAATCAAGAAAGCATCGCCATCTAAATGAGCATTTTTCATCATATGGGTCGGATTATCCATCATTGCCTCACCTAATTATTATAAAAAAGCCGCAAAGGGGTATTTTTGCGGCTATGATGCGTTAAAAAAATCTACTTTTTTTATGCATTATGGTAATACCCAATACTTAAGCGAATCCACGCTGGTTTTAAAATTAACCGTGCCAGCGGACATCGTCACAAATCCATAGGTACCTGCATCCAGATAAGTTGAGTCGTCAGCTTCACCAACTTTGACGCCGTTGATATAGAACTCAAAGTGGGATCCATTGGCTAAGACGCCGATGCGGTTAGGTTGATCTGTTGGGTTGATAACATCCGATTCCGTATATTCCAAAATAGTTTCGGTACCGTTGGAGGA